>JAYTWE010000159.1:0-4071 GCA_043744055.1 Magnetospirillum sp. | reverse complement strand
ATTCCAGGCCCATCTTCTGCTGGCGATTGGTGGTGCCCCAAGGCGACTCACGGGGCTTGTCCAGCTCTTCCTTGGTGTAGACCGTCTCGATGGTCCGCTTTTGGAACTTGACGGCATCCGCGCCGGCCAGCACGGCCACGTCGATGAGCTTCTTGGCGATTTCGAGGTCGCCGTTATGGTTGATGCCGATCTCGCCGATGATGAAAATGGACATGGTTCAGACCTTCGCTTGTCTAGAAATGAAGTCGCTCAGCTCACGCACGGCACCGCGCCCACCCTCGCGGGTCAGCACCAATGACGCAATTTTTCTGATTTCGGGATGGGCATCGGCGGGAGCTGCGGTGAAACCCACCAGTTGCATGGCCGCCAGATCGTTCAGATCGTTACCCACATAAATGACCCGAGCGGGGTCAATGGCTTTTGCCGCGAGATGATCCGCCAGCCAGGCCGCCTTGTCGCCGCAAGACTGCTCCACCGGAAGCTTGAGCTTGCGGGCGCGGGCGGTCACCACCGGATTGGTTTCGGTGGACAAGATCATCATGGGCAGTCCCATGGCCCGCAAACGGTCGATGCCAAGGCCATCGCCCCGGTCGCAGACCACCAGTTCGGTCCCATCTTGGGCGGTATAGACTTTGTTGTCGGTAAACACGCCGTCGAAGTCGAACACGATCAGCCCGATGGGGTCCGGCAGACCGCCACTCATGGGCTTGTCTCCGAAGAGATCGTCTTCCAGTTGGGCGCACAGCCAGTGATAGACCGGCAGGTGCAATTCCTGAATCTCGGCCACGTGGCTGGCGGGAACCCGGATAGCCACATCGGCCAGGGGGGCCAGCTTGCCGCCGCCCTCGCCGGTCAGGGCCAGGACCTTCAGTCCAAAGGCGCGGGCTACCTTGGCCGCAGCCACCACATTGCGGGAATTGCCCGAGGTGGATAGTGCCAGCAGAACGTCGCCTCGCTGGCCGATTCCCAGCACCTGCTGAGCGAAGATCATGTCGGCATCGGTATCGTTGGCGATGGCGGTCATCAGGCCGGTTTGGCTGACCAGGGATACCGCCGCGATGGTGCCTTGCAGCTTGGCCGCCAAGGAGGCTCCCTCTCCGGGATTGGCTCGCTCCAACGCGGTGATCTGCTCGACCGAGAGCGGGCGCTTCAAGTTGAAGCCTTTCATCAGCTCGCCGACGATGTGTTCTGAATCAGATGCGCTGCCGCCATTGCCACAGACCAGGACCTTGCCGCCGCTCAACACGGACTGGCGTAATAGAGCAAGACCGCCCTCCATGGCGGTGCGGCAAGAGGCGAGCAGGGGATTGGCGGGAAAATGCGTCATGAAGCCATAGCCGTTATTAGAGATAAGAGGGGCATCGGTTTTCCGTGGGGCAAAGCCTTTGATACAGCATTCATAATTTCGATATCACGAAGTTCGAAAGAATCTCGGCTGATCGGTCGGGCGGATTACCGGATGTGTCAACCACCAGATCGGGGTTGTCGGGGATATCGTAAGGGCTGTCCGGGGCGAAACCGATCATATTCTTGATCTCCCCCTTGGCGGCTTGGGCGTATAGGCCTTTGGGATCACGCGCGATGACGGTCGGAAGGTCGCACGCGATATAAATCTCGAAGAAACCGTCTGCGAGATACTGTCGCGCCAAAGCACGCCCTTCGGCCAAAGGAGAAATCAGCGGCACAAGAATGATGTGGGTCGCCGCACGCTTGTCTTGGCAATAGTGTGCGATGCGGCGATTGTTTTCTAGAATATCAGCGCGGCTGAACCCAAGATCGGGGCTGATTTTCGCGCGGACTTCATCGCCATCCAGAATCATCGCTTCGTGCCCCGCCGACCGCAGACGCTCTGCCGCCAGGGAACAGATGGTCGATTTGCCCGCACCCGACAAGCCGGTGAGCCAGAAGATCAGTCCTGTTGTCATGGGCAGAACACCTGGACTCCCATGGCCAACTCAGCCCGTAAGGCGTCTTGTACCACCGGGCGGATCGCCCAGTCCGGCAAGGGCTGGCCCGAGGTTAGGAGGTCTCTGACTTCGGTTCCGCTGATGGTCAAGGCATCGGGCTTGTCTTGCAGGCTGACATAAGTTTCCGATGTAGGGTCAAATCCGATGGAATCGAAAAAGACCGGAGTAATACCCAGATCGCCTAAGCTCTCAAAGAGGCGCCGGTTGTCGTCCGGGCCATAGAAATTGCCGACACCGGTATGGTCGCGGCCGATAATGAAGTGGCTGCACCCCATATTCTTCCGGCATAAGGCGGTGAAAACCGCTTCACGCGGGCCGCAATACCGGGGATAGCTCGAAAAGGCGCCCAGGCAGGACCGCCCGCGCGGGTAAAGGCCGAATTCCAGCAGAACCTCATAGGCTTTCAAGATGATTCCGGGCTGGAAGTCCCCGGACTTCCGAGGTCCCACCACCGGGCTGATGAACAAGCCGTCGGCGAAGGTGGTTTCAAGCGCCTTCAACTGGATGAATTCATGGGCACGATGGGGCACGTTCCGGCCATGGAAGGCGACGACGCGGGTCCAGCCCTTTTGCGAAAAGACGAACCGGCATTGCTGCGGTGTCAGTTCATAAGCCCGCCACGGCGAATCCAGTCGGCGCACCAGGCTGACCCGTCCGGCGATAAACACGTCACCGGCATCCATCTGCCGCTTGACCCCAGGATGGTCCAGGGATTGCGTTCCGTACCACCGCTGGGTCATCTGCCGGAGATCGACCTGATAAACCTCGTCCACATGAATGATGGCGTGGATAAGGCCGGTATCGGAGACCAGGGACAGCGATTGTCCGACCAAAGGTTTGGTCGCACCCTTGGGAAGGGGAAGGGGAAGGACGATGGGCATGGTCCAGACCGGTCCGCCGGGAATGCGGTTATGGTCAAGCACGCTCTCCAGAGTCTCGCGGTTCATGAAACCGGAAACCGGTGAATAGACGCCAAGGGCAATCTGCTCGGCATCGCGCAGAATGGTTTCGTCCACCACCAGCTGGGGGAATGTCGAGCTGGCTTGAATCAGATCGGCATCGGCCATGGAGATATTCAATCTGCCGCCATGAGCCTCCGGCAGCAGTGACAGCGGATCACCATGGGTGGGGTCGGCTTCTCCGGTTTGAAACTCGCGCATCAACTTCACGACCATGATGGCGCAATTGATCGGATATTTTCCAATGGCGGTTTCAGCCGCCAGAACCAGGCCGTCGGCACCATCTTGCAGGGTGTTGAAGATATCATTGACCTCGGCCCGCGTGGGCACGGGCGAGGTCACCATGGATTCCAGGAGGTTGGTCGCCACATAGACTTTGCGGCCCAATCGCTTCGCAGTCGCGATGATGTGCTTTTGAGTGGCGGGGATTTGTTCGATGGGGATCTCCCGCGACAGGTCGCCCCGGTCGATCAGGATGGCATCCGATTTCAGTGTAATCACATCCAAATTCGTCAGTGCGTTGCGGCACTCGATCTTGGAAATGATAAAGGCTTCCTCTCCCGCCAGTCCGCGGATTTCATCCACATCGGCGGCGTGATTGGCGAAGGAAAGTGCCACATGACGAATACCCAGGCGCCGCCCGATGGCGATGGCCGCCTTATCCTTATCGGTCAGGGCGGGCATCAGAATGTCGCGATGTACGGTTACCGCCTTGTTCGAGCCGACATTGCCGCCATTGATGACGCGCACCACCGCCCGGTCGCGGTCTACCTCCATGACCTGGGTCAGGACTGCGTTGAAATCGATGCTGATGAAGTCTCCGGGCTGTAGCAATCCGACCGTATAGGGCGGGTAAATCCCCAGATTGTAAGGATCGCCGGGCACCAGACGGGCATGTAGCGTCACCAGGGTGTTTTCCCGCAACGTGACCGATCCGTCCACCAGCATGGTTGTTCGGATTTGAGCGCCTTCGGTGTCCAGGCAGACCGGGACGGATGTATAGCTTTGGATGAGCTGGACCACTCGCTCCACATCTTCGATCTTGGTGTGCGACAGGTTGACCCGGAAAAGGGAGACACCCAGATGCTCCAGACGGGAGATCACGCGCTCGCTCAGCGAAGCGGGGCCGATGGTGCAAAGGATTT
>JAYTWE010000158.1:0-2434 GCA_043744055.1 Magnetospirillum sp. | reverse complement strand
TTAGATCATCGTGCGTCAAATATGACGCACGATGATCTAACTTTATGTTTGCCCCTCTGCCTAAGCGCGGCCCTCCGGCCGCTTGGCCGCCGCCTCAATGGCGGCTGATCGCAGCGTGCGCCAGATTTAGCGCACGCTGCTCTAATACATGTGCTGACCGCCATTGACGGACAGGGTCGAGCCGGTGAAGAAATCGGCATCGTCGGCGATCAGGAACATCACGCAACGCGCGATATCCTCGGCGCGGCCCAAACGACCGACCGGGATCTTGGCGATGATCTTTTCCAGTACCGCCGGAGGAACCGCGCGAACCATGTCGGTGTCGACATAGCCGGGAGCGATGGCGTTGACGGTGATGTTCTTGGCGGCGCCTTCCAAGGCCAAGGCCTTGGTAAAGCCGTGAATGCCGGACTTGGCGGCGGCGTAATTGACCTGACCATACTGACCGGCCTGGCCATTGACCGAACCGATATTGACGATGCGGCCGAAACCACGCTCGCGCATGGATTCAATGACCAAGCGCGCCATGTTGAAGCACGAGGTCAGGTTGGTGTGGATGACGTCTTCCCACATCTGATAGGTCATGCGGTGCAACACGCCGTCACGGGTGATGCCGGCATTGTTCACGACGATCTCGACCGGGCCGGATTCGGCAACGATCTTGGTCAGCGCGGCTTCGCAAGCGGGATAGCTTCCCACATCCCACTTCATGGAGGGAATGCCGGTTTCCTCGGTGAACTTGCGGGCGGCTTCGTCGTTGCCGCCGTAATTGGCGATGACCTTATAGCCAGCGGCCTTGAGGGTCACGGAAATGGCGCGGCCGATGCCGCGGGTACCACCGGTCACAATTGCTAAACGCCCCATGGGGATCTCCTCTTGGCTTGTGTCTCCGTTCGGCTCTTCTTGTTCTGGATCATCCAGATCGGCCGAGTTCCACCCGAATGGAAAAATGTGGGGAGCCGCCGGGCGGGCGGTGCGGCTCCCCGATTACGCAATCCTCGAACGAAAGGACTGTTTAGAGACGTTCGAAGATGGTCGCGATCCCCTGACCACCGCCGATGCACATGGTCACCAGAGCGTATTTGCCGTTGGTGCGATGCAATTCATAGATGGCCTTGGTGGCGATGAAAGCGCCGGAACAGCCGACCGGATGACCCAGCGCAATGGCGCCGCCATTGGGATTGGTCTTGGTCATATCCAGTTCCAGACCCTTCGAGACGGCGATGGCCTGAGCCGCGAAAGCCTCGTTGGACTCGATGACATCCATCTGATCCAAGGTCAGACCGGCCTTCTTCAGGGCCAGCTTGCTGGCCGGGATCGGCCCTTCACCCATGATTTCATTGGACACGCCCGCGATGGCATAAGACACCAAACGAGCCATGGGCTTGTAACCGGCGGAAGCCGCGATGGCCGCATCGGCCAAAACGAAGAAAGCCGCGCCGTCATTGATGCCCGAGGCATTGCCCGCGGTGACGGTGCCGTCCTTCTTGAAGGCCGGACGCATCTTGGCCAAGGATTCCATGGTGGTGCTGGGCTTGCCGTGCTCGTCGGTATCGAACACCACTTCGCCCTTACGGGTTTGCTTGACGATGGGGACGATCTGCGACTTGAAGCGACCCTCGGCAATGGCCACGCCAGCGCGGCGCTGGGACTCGACGGCGAAAGCGTCCTGCTCCTCACGGGTGATGCCCCACTTGGTGGCCAGATTCTCGGCGGTGATGCCCATATGACCGACACCGAAGGGGTCGGTAAGGACGGCCACCATGGAATCAATCAAGGTGGTATCACCCATACGGGCACCTGAGCGCATGGCCGGAGACAGATAGGCGCCGCGCGACATGACTTCAACGCCGCCGCCGACACCATAATCGCAGTCGCCCAACAAGATGTTCTGAGCGGTGGTCACGATGGCCTGAAGGCCGGAGGAACACAGACGGCTGACGTTCTGAGCCACGGATTCCATCGGCAGGCCAGCCTGGATGGAGGCCACACGCGACACATAGGCATAGCGGGAATCGGTCGGGATACAATTGCCGACGGTGATATAATTGATGAGATTGGGATCGACGCCAGAACGCTTCACCGCTTCCTTCATCACGGTTCCAGCCAGTTCCGGCGGATCAATGTCGCTCAGGGAACCGCCAAAAGCTCCGATAGGGGACCGGGCCGCACCCAACACGACGACATCACGCTTGGTCATAACCTAATTCTCCTCGGTGGATTTTCGTCCGCTCACTAGGGGCATTCTAAGAATGAGCCCCTTTCTTGTGTCATACTGCTTTGCCTAGCCCGGATGCAACCGCTCAATTATTGTGCAGCGCGGCATTGCGCAGCGCGGCGTAGCCATCGCACCATCGGGCCATAAACTTCGGTCTTCGCACGCGGTCCGGTCAGCATGCCCACATGCCCCCCCGACAGCATCATCAGTTTGGCA
>JAYTWE010000157.1:0-3005 GCA_043744055.1 Magnetospirillum sp. | reverse complement strand
GGTTCCCTTGGCTCCATCGGCGCTCCATCGTTTGCTCTGGGTGCTGACCATCGTCCAGTTGGCGCGTGATTCCGGCTCGCAGTTCAACCGTAAAAGCTTTCTCCAGACTCTTCTTCGCGATTTGGCCGATCATGAATCCGTGGACTTCACCAGCCTTCTCATCACCTTGCGCCGAGGCATCGAGCAGATCGTCCAGCGGGTCTCGCCATCCGGGTCATTCCTGGGGCTGCTTGATGTTTTGTTGCGGGAATTGGCTCCGGGGTTGAGTGCCGAGGCCTTGGCGGCGGCGGAATCCTATCTGCGGAGTGGAGTCTGGCCCGGTTATGCTTCTCCTGGTCATCTGCTGCGGCTCACCCGGACCGATCCGACCGGATTGGCGGCCCTGATTCGAGGTTTGGCCGAGGACGAGACCACTTGGAGCGCGGTTGCCGATCGGCTGCTCGACGCGCTGACTCCACAAGAAATCACGGCACTGCTATCGCCGGGTGACGAAGATGGAGTGGAGGCTCTGGTCGAGCTGTTGTGGGGGACCGATCCCCGTGACGAGCGGGCGGAGTGGATTATCTTGCTGCGCCGGTTGGCCCTTGGCCGGGGATTGGCTGACGGCACTTCGGCGCAAGATGCGCTGTCCCTGATTATGATTTCCGGCAGTGATGGTCTTTTGCGGCTGGCACGGAGTGATCCCGCTCGACTATCCGCCCTGATGCGAGGGCAGGCAGAGAATGAGACCGCCTGGACCGCTGTCGCCGGTCGGCTGCTTGACAGGCTGACCCCGCGAGAGATGGTGGCGCTGCTATCGCCAGGTGATGAGGATAAGGTGGAAGCCCTGGCCGAACGGCTGAGGGCTATTGATCCTCGGGACGAGCGAGCGGCATGGATCGTTCTGCTGCGTCGGCTGGCCCTTGGCCGAGGCTTGGCTGACGGGGCCTCCGCAGGGGATTCTCCGGCTCTCGCCATGAAATCCGGTGGCAGGGGACTGCATCAATTTGATCGTTCGGCTGCACTTGTCCATCTGCTGCGGACGGGGGCGATGCCATGGTGGGCGGCGCTGTGCGACCCACCCTTCAGCCGGGAAGCGGCCCTGACGGCGCTGCCGGAATTGCCGGTGGACCAGCTGCGCCGTTTGTTCGCGGAAGCCGAACCGGGGGAACGGCAGCTTATGGCGCAAAGATTGGTGGGGCTGGTTGGAGGTGACGGTGTTCGTCGTCTGTTGAACCGGCTTGCGCCCTGGGCCACCAATCCACGCGGACCTTTCGCTCAAATCTCGCCGGACAAGCGGGATTCCGTGCAGGCCCACTTGCTCGTGGCGGTTCTGGAGGGGGGCGATATCGAGCTTGGCACTTTGTTGGCGCAAGCAGGGGGCATGGAGCCCGGATATCTTCCACGATGGGATGGAGGAGGGGGCGTGATCAGGCCTCGGGATATGGCGGACTGGTCACTGGATGCCTTGCTCTTCGCCATGTGTGATCCCTCCTTGCCCAGTCATGGGGAGGAGATGGAGCGGATGCTGTCGGTGTTGGTGAGCCGTTTCTCATCCGTGGCCCGGATACTGGCGAACCGATTGCCGCCAGCGGTGCGGTCAAGGCTGGTCCGGCTTTTGCCGAAGCAAGATTCTGGTGCGGAAATTCAGGCTGCCGTTCTGGCCTTTCTGAGGGGAGAAAGCGTTCCGTCCATTGACGAAGATGTCTTGATCGAGGCCGCGATCACGCTGGCCGATTCCGGGGATGAGGCCTTTCGCGAGGCGTTGATGGGGATGATGCGGCAAGCTCGGTTGCGGGCTTTTTGGACCACCCGCCTCCCCAATCGCCTGATCGCCCGTCTGGTTCGTTTGAGCGAGCCGCGCCGGGCACGGGTTCTGATGGACACGATCGAAATCTTGGGGGCCGCCTGGCGAGATATCGCGCCTCTCGACCATTCGGCGCGGATACGATTGCCCTGGGCCGCCTTGCTGGATTTTCTGGTTGAGCATCCCCGAGAAGAGCGGGAGCCGCGCAGCCTGGTCGGCAAAGTGGTGGCGGCCCTGGTCGGAAAGGATGAGGCGAGCGGACAGCGCTTGCTGACCCGAGCCCGCGATCTTGCCCGGACAATCGGGCATGCGTGGTTGCCCGCGGTGTTGCAGGCGGTGCAACGGCCTTCTGCCCCATCATCCCAACCTCCGGCTGGGATTCGTCCGCCCCCTCGTCCATCTTCCGGGCGGACCGGCACCGAGACGGTCGAAGCCGTTGGGACCTTTCATTACATCAACAATGCCGGGCTGGTTCTTGTCGGATCATTTCTTCCCCATCTGTTCAAGACCCTGGATCTGTTGGGAGAGGGAGCGGACGGTAAACCGGAGATTCGAGACGCGGCGTCGCTATCGCGGGCGGTGCATCTGTTGCAATGGCTGGTGGATGGCAGGACTGACCGGCCGGAATCCTCGTTGTTGCTGAATAAGATTCTATGCGGGCAGCCGCTTTCGGCCGTCATCGAGCCGTCAATCCAACCGGCTGATAGCGATATCGCCCTGTGTGACTTGCTCTTGAAGTCCGTCTTGGCCAGATGGACGATCATTTCCTCCACCTCCATCGCCGGTCTCCGCGAAACCTTCTTGCAACGGGAAGGGCGGTTGGAGCTGCGTGATCAGGGGTGGAGCCTTGTTGTTCAGCGCAAGACGCTGGACGTCTTGGTGGATAAGGTGCCTTGGGGGATTTCAATGATCTCCAATCCTTGGCAATCCACACCGCTCTTAACCACGTGGTGATGTCATGACTCAAATTCTACTCGATCAGAACTCCCATTTCCTCAAGCTGGAGAGTGACTGGGTCATGCGAGTCTTGGATCGGCGTTTCGCCGTTCGTAGTGACAATGACGACCCGGATTCCGTCACGGAACTGTTGAGCCAGCCGCCGACTCTCCCGCCGACCGGGTCCTATTCCGCTTTGTTGAAGCGCTATTCGTTGGGGCCAGCCGAGCGGCTGGTGGTCATGCTCGCCATGCTCCCAGAAATCCGGCCGGAAGCACTGGAC
>JAYTWE010000156.1:0-32254 GCA_043744055.1 Magnetospirillum sp. | reverse complement strand
GTCCTGCGCAAGCACCACCGATTCTTCGGGTGGCCGCCCGCTAGGCAACATGCGTGTGCGTAGTGTAAAAGTGCTGGGGCCCCACTTGCACAGCGAGCGGATATGGGCGGAACCGCCTTCGGCCAGCAGGTCGCAGGTAAAGTGGTTGCGCCACTGCAGCAAGGTCATTTCCAATTCTAGCTTGGGGCCGGGCCCTTCGCTGGCGATGACCACATGGTCAGGAGCGCGGTTCTCGAAACATGACACCGAGGTGACGCGAAAGCCCCCCTGTGGTTGGCCGAACCAGAAGGCGGCGGTGTCCAGCAGATGGGACGCCAGGTCAGGCAGCACCCCGGCTCCCTGGTCGCGCCACGCCGATTCGCGGACCAATCGGGCGGTGCCATTACCGTAAAACATGCGACAGCGGTAAAGTCGACCCAGATCGCCGCTGGCGATCAGGTCACGCATGCGCATAAAATGCGGCTCGAACCGGTGGTTATAGGCGGTGCAGCACTGGACTCCCCGATCCCGCGCTAAACTCTGCAGAGCCCCCAACTGGTCATCGGCAGGTGCCCAGAGCGGTTTTTCGACCAGCACATGCTTGCCCGCGCCCAGCAAGGCAGAGAGCAACTCGACCTTAGGCTCGTCGGGCACGCAGCACAGGGCTGCGTCATAGCTGTCCGGCGGGACCTCGGCCAAGGACCGGTATTGTGCCTCCGGATTGACGGGATCAACGGCGGCAACAAAGTCCGGCCCGGCGAATTTACGTCGCTTATAGCCCTGGATACCCAGACCGACGACGATGACGCGCATGATTAACCTTGAAAGTGAACGCGCCGCTCGGCGCTGTCAATTTTCTTGCGGACGGCGGTGGGGGTTACGGGAATATTGCCGTCAAGCTCGCATTCCACGGCGGCGGCAAAGGCACCCAGAATTGCAGCGATGACTGTATTATGGGTCGCGACCTCGGCCAGAGTGGCATAGGCGAGTAAGGCGTCACCTGATCCGACGGCGTCCTTGACGTGCTCGGCAAAGCTGTCGACCACAAAAAATGAACGCAGGTCATCGAGATCGTCGCGCTGGCGATAGGCCAGCAAACCACGTTCCCCCAGTTTCAGAATCAGGTTGTTGCACTTGGCCTCGCGGAACAGTTTGAGGGCCAGGGGGCGGATGACGGAATCCTGGTCGCCTAGAGCGAAGCGTGCTTCTCGCTCGTTGGGGGTAATCAAGTCAAAACTATGAAATTCAAGGATGTTTCCCCAGCGGCTCGCGACTTGGCTATCGGCCACCCGGAAGGCTCCAGCGGGAATGGCCTTGATCAGGTCTGGGATACTGCCCCGGCTGAAGATACCGTGGCGGAAATCACTGAAGACCACGCAATCCACCAGGGTGCCGGAGATGGCGCCCTGACATTGGGCCTGGATTTTTTCGGAGATGGGCCGGTTATCCAAGGTGTCGATCTTGAGCATCCGATAGTCGCCGCAGACGATGGCATTCTTGTTCGTGGTCGGGCGGGTCTCGTCGATGATGGCATTGACGGTAATGCCTGTTTGGGCGAGATCGTCGAGGACAAAGCTTTTCCAGCGGTCGTTGCCCAGTACGGTGGTGAATGTGACCTCCGCTCCGGCAGCGCGCAGATGCTTGGCCACCACACCGGCGCCGCCCACATAGTCGCGCTGTCCTTCGTAGCGGACCGAGATGGTCGGAGTCTTGGTCTGGCCGCCGATCATGGTGGTCTCGGTATAGGAATCGACGATGGTATCGCCGACCACATGGACCTTGAGGCCGGGGATGCGGTCAAGGGCCGCGCGCAAATCGCCAAAACTGATATTTTCCGCATCCATCAGCGCCCACAGCTTATCGGCGGAAATATTCGGGGGCTCCATGTCGATGATCCGGGAGGATGAATAAACGATATCCCCGGGGGTGAAGAGAAACTCACCACCGTAGGAATCAATGACTTCCTTTTCTTCTCTGCTTTTGGGATGTAAGCCGGACGCGACGTATTCGTACCCCTTGGCGAAATAGTCGGGCTTGATGACGGCAAGATTCTTTAATGGTGTCGGCTCGCTGTCGATCACTACGTAATCGACCATTTCCAGGGCGGCCAAATTAAGCGCCCGTAATTCCTCGGGAACGAAGGGACGGAAGTTGGCCTTCCCGATATGAGCGTCGCAGGTCAGGCTGGCCACCAGAACAGCCGCCTTGCTCTTGGCGTACATTAGGTGGCGGACATGACCGGGATGAACCACATCGAATGTGCCGTGGCACATGATGACCTTATGCTGGCGCGGCGGCGGGCCAAGGATCTCGAACAGCTCCTCCGCAGTCTTGATCTTCGCCTTGTAGCGCTCATCCAGCATAATGATTATTCCTTAGCCTCAGACGCGAATGGAATACTTCGCCGCCGTCGCGTCCTTGTAGAACATCTGCACCGTTTCCAATGAAAAGGCGTCTAGATCCTTGCCGACCAGGGCCAGCTTAGCCAGGAGGTCGCTGGTTACCGTAATGATGTGGCAGCCGATGCTGTCGGCGTGGAAGATGTTCAGCAACTCCCGTGGGCTGGCCCACAGCAATTCGGCCTTGGGCCGGATGGTCATGATGTCGAGGCAGCGCTGCATTAGCGGCATAGGATCGTATCCCGTATCGGCGATACGGCCGGCGAAGACGGAAACGATGGCTGAGGTTTCGGGAGCGAGGCATTCGGTCACTGCCGCTACCTGCGCTTCGGTCATGATCGCGGTGATGTTCAGCACGATGCCGTCGGTGGACAGGGCTTTGATGACTGGGCCGGTGAACTCACCCTTGGTATTGGTGACCGGGATCTTGACATTGACATTAGGAGCCCACGAGGCGATGGCGCGGGCCTGGGCTTCCATTCCGGCCAAGTCATCGGCGAAGACTTCGAATGATACCGGCCGGTCGGGAATGGCGGCCAGGACCGCGCGGGCAAAAGCCTCGTAATCGACGATTCCCGCCTTGCGCATAAGGGTTGGGTTGGTGGTGAAGCCGGAAATCTGAGGATTGCCATAAAGCTTCAGAATACTGTCAAGATCGGCACCGTCGGCGAAGATCTTAATGCGAAGCTGTTCATTTGCCACGATGACCACCGGTTTCCCTCTTCAGAATAAGTTCCACAGCCTGCGCCAAGCATGTTACCCGCGCATTTGGCTCTGCGCCCAAAGGCTCTTTATAGGGACGATGGACGAGTATCGTGTAGCATTTCGCGGCGAGACCGGCAACGATATCGCCGCCACGATCGCCCACCATGTAGCTCCGCTGGAGATCAAGTCCCAACTCGTCCGCAGCAGCCAGCAACATTCCGGGCTTTGGCTTTCGGCAGGCGCAAAGATCCTCCCGGCGATGGGGGCACATGCGAAGGTCGTCGATGGCGACGCGCTGGCGCAGCCGGGCATTCATGGCAGCTACGTCCACCGGATCAACCAGACGATTGCCGATATCGGGTTGATTAGTCACCACCACGGTGACAAATCCGGCCGCCCGCAGCCGCGTCGCCGCCGCCGCGACGCCGGGGAGCAAACGGAAATCTTTCATGTGCCGAGGGGCGTAGGGCTTTCCCTCGATGATCAGGGGGCGGTTCAAGACCCCGTCGCGGTCAAGGAATACCGCCGGTCTAAGGCGCGTCACGCCCGCCAACCTCGGGCATACATATCCAAAATGTCGTCAACCGGCCCCATGGCCACCATCTTGCCGCCGTCCAACAGAACGGCCTTGTTGCACATCTGGCGCAGCAGACTGTCGGAATGGGTGGCCAGGACCATGGCCCGTGTCCGGCTAAGGAGATTTTGCATCCGTACCTGAGCCCGTTCGGCGAAGCGGGCATCACCCATGCCAAAGCCTTCGTCGAGCAGCAGGATCTCGGGCTCGATCGCGGTGGCGATGGCAAAGGACAGACGAACCTGCATGCCCGAGGAATAGGTGCGGACAGGTAAATTGAGGAAATCGCCCAATTCGCTAAACTCGGCGATATCGTCAATTTTACCGTCGATTTCCCGGCTGGTCATGCCAAGGAACATGCCGACCGAGCGGATATTCTCGATGGCGCTGTCGTCCGGGTCCATGCCGAGGGCAGGATTGAACAGTGACGAGATCCGACCGTTGACGGTTACCGAGCCTGACGTTGGCTCATAGACCTTGGCCAGGACCCGAAGGAGGGTGGATTTCCCCGCCCCATTGTGGCCGACCAACCCGACCCTGTCGCCATCTTCGATATCGAAGGTGATGTCTTCCAGGGCGGTGACGACGACGCGCCCGCCCATGGCCTGGGCCGCTCCGCCGGTATGGCGGGCGAACAGGACATGGCGAAAGCTGCGGGCGCTGGAGCCATAGATGGGGAATTGGATGCCGACATTGCGTAGTTCAATGGTGGCCATGGCATTTCACATCCAATAGATCAGGCGGCTACGGAGGCGGTTGAAAATGGTCAGGGTTATGCCCCAGCCAAGCACCGATGCACCGGCCACCACCATCCAGCTCAACTGGCTTGGCGCCTCCCCCAGCAGGGGAGACCGAAGAATATCGACAAAGTGGTAGAGGGGGTTCAATACCACCAGAACCCCCCGCCAGCCGGAAGCTTGGCCGGGCGTCCAGAAGATCGGGGTGATGAAGAACGCCACCTGCATCAGGCTGGATATGATCTGGGTCAGGTCTCGGAAGCGGGTGCAGCAGATGCTGACAAGAAGACCAACCCAGACCGCGTTGATCGAGAGGAGTACGATAGCAGGAAAAACCAACAGGGTATTCAGGTTGACCTTCACGTGAAAGATCAGGGCGACCACGATGAAGACCAGCAGGTGATGGGCGAAGACGACCAGGTTTCGCACCACGCCACTCAGGATAAAGATAGTATAGGGTAGCCGTGCCTGCTTCAGGATACCTTCAGCCCCCGCTAACACGCCGCAGCTTTCGGTGACGAAGGTCACCAGCGGAGCCCAGACCACGAAGCCGGAGCACAAAAAGGGCAGATATACCGAGATATCTTGGCCGAACACACCGGAATACACAATGCCTACAGTTCCGATGAAGACGGCGACGCTGAGGCTGGTCCAAAACGGACCCAGCAGCGTCCGCCGATAGCGTCGGATCGTATCCAGCCATCCCATGCGCGTCCAAAGCCGCCAAAGAAGCGCGGCCTCGATAATGTCGCGGGATCCCTTACCGAGCACGAGGCAAAGCCTTGAATACAGGTTGCAGTCTTGGAGGAAACTAGGTTTTTGCTTCCGGGAGGTCAAGGGTCGACTTGCGGGGGCGAGGACCAGATATTCTGACCGACTTGATGTCCCCAGCCAGCAGCGGCGATTTCCAGGACCTGGAGCATTTCCGTGGCTTGGGCTCGGCGGGAATGGAGTTTACTGACCAGATGGCTGGCGGTTGCCAGTTCGGCTCGTAGGCCGGGAGTGTCTTTCAGCCGAAGCACGGCATCGGCCAATGCATCCGGCTGGCCGGGGGGGACCCATAATCCGGCCCGATCTTTCAAGACGATCTCTTGGGCCTCGCCGGGTGGCGAGGCCAATAGGACGGGCAGGCCCATACCCATGGCTTCGAAGATTTTGGACGGGATGACCTCAGCGAAAACCGGAGAGTTCTTCAGATGGACCAAGGCGACGTCACACAGGCTCCAGATCTGCGGCATCATCTCCTTGGGGTGTGCTCCTTGAAGCACGATATTGGTCAGGCCGCGCCGCTTGGCATTTTCGACCAGCATGGGGCGCTCGGCCCCGTCCCCCACCAGCAGGAAGCAGATATCGGGACGGTGACGTAGCCGCTCGGCCGCTTCGATCACATTGATCAGATTGTGGGCCATGCCGTGGGTTCCGACGTAACCGACCACGAAACGATCAGTCAATCCCCAAGATTGCGCCAATTCGGTGTCGCGCTCGCGCGGGGTGTAGCGGAATAGATCGACGCCGTTGCGGACCACGGCGATCTTATCGGGATTGATGCCCCGGCTGACCAGATTGGCCTTGAAGGCATTGGTCAGGGCGGCGACACAGGCTGACCGGCGGTAGAGAAACAGCTCGATCCTTTCCAGAGCGATTAGGCCGATATTGCGCCGCATGACGCCGACACCAATAATGGAGGCGGGCCAAATATCACCCAGTTCGAAGACGAAGGGGGTCCGGCGAAGGAGGCCAATTAGCCAACCAGCCACGGCGGAGAAGAATTGTGGTGAAGTGGCAACCACCACGTCAAAATGCGGCTGGATCAGGGCCGTAGGCAAGGCGGCGAAGAGAAAGCTGAGAAAATCCAGCGATCGTAGCAATGTGCCGCGATTGGCCGCGATGAACGTCTGGACCCGCACCACCCGAATCCCGTCCTTATTTTCGACGGAGTACCCCTTATTTTTATAGCCGGGGTAGACGGCGCCTTGGGGGAAGTTGGGGAATGAGGTGATCACGGTGACCTCGTGTCCCCATTTGGCCCAGTATAGCGCGCGTTCATGGACCCGCGTGGCGGCGGCGTTGGTCTCGGGTGGGAAATTATCGGATAGAAACAGGATTTTCATTGCTTGGACGCCAATGCTGTCTGGTAAACGTCCAGGGTCAGGTCCACGGTCTTCTCGATGCTGAACATTTCCTCGGCATGGTGCCGCGCCGCGCCGCCCATTCTGGCCCGCAGCTCGGGGGATTTCGCCAGAGTCGACATCGCCCTGGCTAGAGCGCCCCAATCATTGGGCGGTACCAGAAGTCCTTCGACGTCATTGCGAACCACTTCTCGGCAGCCCGGGACATCGGTGGTAATCAGGGGACGGCTACAGGCAGCGGCCTCCAGCAGCGCCTTGGGAAGCCCCTCGCGATAGGAGGGAAGCACGCAGACATGGGCCTGTTCCCAGATGGCGCGAATATCGTCACGGGGGCCTAGCCATTCGATGACTTCTTCCTCGTGCCAAGCCTGGAGGTCTCGCTCGGTGAGCGATGTGGGATTATCCGGGTCGGGAGCGCCCACCAGC
This sequence comes from Magnetospirillum sp., assembly GCA_043744055.1. GTDB lineage: Bacteria > Pseudomonadota > Alphaproteobacteria > Rhodospirillales > Magnetospirillaceae > Phaeospirillum. The sequence continues at coordinate 25,305 of JAYTWE010000156.1, read as the reverse complement.
CAGACCCGGATGAGGAGCCCCTGGCGCTTCAATTCGCGCGCAGCACAAATCAATTCTCGGACGCCCTTATCGGCCAGCATCCGGCTGACCAGGGCGAAGACCACCGGGCCTGATGGTTCCGGCATCGGGCGGAAATGGTCGAGATCGACTCCGGAGCCGCGAATCAGCGCGATGTGGTCGAGATAGGCCACACCTGACCGACTGAGCATTGCCACATCGTCGTCGTTCTGAAGGATCAGCCAAGCGGACCGGCGGCGCAAAACAAAGCGTAGCCACAAGACGATGATCTTGCGGATCATCCTGATGCGCAGTCGCCCCGACATGAAGATGTAGCCCATCCCCGCTAGGGCGTTGATGGTGCGGGGAGCCTTGGTCAGCAGGCCGACCGTGGCGCCGTACAGAACCGGCTTCAATCCAACGGAATGAATGATGTCGGGCTTTTCCCTTCGGAAGATGGTGAAGATCTCCACCAGGGAAAGGAGTTCCAGAAATGGATTGCGGCTCGACCGGCGTATGTGGATGGGAATGACTCGGATGCCGTCGGTGGTGATGTCATTATTACTCTGAACTCGGGTGACCACCACGACTTCCCAGCCTTTGGACAGACACGCCAGGGCGATGGGCAGACGATGTGACACGAAATACCAGCTCTCCGTAACCAGGAATATGATCTTGGGCCGATCGGTCATGTCCATCTCCCGCCATTTCGCCCGCTTTGGCGAAAGGTACGCCAAAATCTTCCGCCAAACCTCATTCGTCAACTGCGTTCTTGGGTGGGCTATTCACGCTGGGTTTGACCGAGTTTCTTGACTTTAATCGGGTGACGGATGAAATAAGGTCCCGTCCCGTGCTTCGAGAGCATTTCATGATCAAGTCCCCTAAGATCGGCATTATCGGCCTCGGCTATGTGGGGCTGCCGCTTGCCGTGGCCATTGCCCGTCATTATCCGGCGGTCGGATTTGATATTTCTCAGCCGCGCATCGACGAGTTGCACGGGGGCTTCGACCGGACCGGCGAAGTGGATGCGTCCCGGCTACGCGCCAGCACCATCAAACTGAGTGCCGCGTCCGAGGATATCCGGGGAGCCGATGTCTTCATCGTTACGGTGCCCACTCCGGTGGATGCTGCCAACGAACCCGATCTGCGGCCCGTGCTGTCGGCTTGTAATCTGGTGGGGTCGGTCATGGCCAAGGGTGCGGTGGTGGTGTTCGAAAGCACCGTCTATCCCGGCGTCACCGAGGATATCTGCGGTCCTGCCTTGGAACGGGCGTCGGGCCTGACCTGTGGCGTCGATTTCTTCCTGGGCTACAGCCCGGAACGCATCAATCCCGGCGACCGCGAGCATACCGTGGACCGCATTACCAAAGTGGTGGCCGGACAGACTCCGGCGGTGACCGCTTTGCTGGCCGGTATTTATGGATCGGTGACCAGCGGCGGCGTGTTCGAGGCGGCCTCCATCAAGGTCGCCGAGGCCGCCAAGGTGATCGAGAACGCCCAGCGCGATATCAATATCGCCTTCATCAACGAAATCACCCTGATCTTCCAGAAGATCGGCATTTCGGTCTATGACGTGCTGGACGCATCGGCCACCAAGTGGAACTTCCTGAATTTCAAGCCCGGTCTGGTCGGAGGCCACTGCATCGGCGTGGATCCGTTCTATTTGGCTCGCTGTGCCCAGGATAACGGCTATCACCCAGAGATCATCCTGGCCGGTCGTCGGATTAATGATGGTATGGGGCCTTGGATTGCGTCTCAAATCGGTGGTCTGGTCGATCCCGGCGCCCGGATTTTGATTCTGGGACTGACCTTCAAGGAAAACGTCCCCGACTTGCGCAACAGCAAGGTGGTGGATGTGATCCGGGGTCTGCGCGACCAGGGGCTGACCGTGGATGTTCACGACCCCCATGCCGACCCGGCCGAGGCAGCCCATGAATATGGGGAGACTTTGATACCCAGCCTCGACGGTTTGGGTGGCTATGATTGCATCATCGGCGCCGTGCCCCATGCTTCCTATCTCGCCTTCCCCGACGAGACCTTCGAGGTTCTGCTGAAGCCGGGCGGGCTGGTGGCCGATGTTAAGGCGCTCTGGCGCGGGCGCACCCTGCCCCGGGGACTTCGCCTGTGGCGGCTGTGACGCGGTGAAAATCCTGTTTATCACCGCCAGCCGGATTGGCGACGCGGTGTTGTCCGCAGGGCTGCTGGCCCATCTTGCCGCCACCTATCCGGCGGCCCGTTTCACCGTTGCCTGCGGGGCCGCCGCTGCCGATCTCTTCGCCGCCGCGCCCTTTGTCGAGCGGGTGATCCCCATGGTCAAGCGCCGCCGTGCCGGTCACTGGCTTGACCTGTGGCGGGCCACCGTAGGTCAGTATTGGCATATGGTGGTGGATCTGCGCGGCTCGGCCATGGCCTACGCGGTGCCAACTCTGCGGCGCCGGGTGGCCATTTCGTCCTGGGAGCCGCGTCACCGTGTGGTCCATCTGTCGCTTGTGCTGGGAGCGCAGCACCCCCCCCTGTCGCCCCGGCTGTGGACGCGGCCCGAGCAGGATGAGGCTGCACAGACCCTGATTGCTCCCGGCCCTCCGGTGATTGCCGTCGGCCCCGGTGCCAATTGGGGTGCCAAACAATGGCCGCCCGAGTGCTTCGCCGCCGTTATCGCCCGACTGACTGCCCCCGACGGCGTTCTGCCCGGTGCCCGGCTGGCGGTGTTCGCCTCCCCCTCCGAGCGTCCGGCGGTTTTACCGGTGCTGTCGGCGGTTCCCTCTGACCGGTTGATTGATCTGGTGGGGGCGGTGGATCTGGCCACCGCCGTGGCTTGCCTACGCCGTTGCAGTCTTTATATCGGTAATGATTCCGGGCTGATGCATATGGCCGCCGCCAGCGGAATTCCCACTCTGGGGCTGTTTGGTCCCAGTTCCGAAGTCTTCTACGGTCCCTGGGGTGAGCATTGCGCCAGTATCAGGGGGCCGCGCAGCTTTGAAGATATCTGCCACGCGCCCGATTATGACTACCGTAGCCAGGATTGCATGATGCGCGATCTTAAGGTTGAAACTGTAGTTGCGGCGGTAGAATCCCTGTGGCGGGACGCTGATCGGGCTCGGGGTTGATATATGAGTAATTCCATATCAAATGGCAGAATTTCGGAGCATCGCGCCCAAAGCGAGGCCCTTCATCGCGACTTGACGACCCATATCCGTTATCTTGACAACCTAGTAATGCTGGGGACCTGCGGCTATAGCAGCCTGATCCGGGATGATTTCTACCGGCTTTTCAGGTTCCCTCCTCAGAGCCGTGGGCGTCTACTCGACGCTGGCTGCGGTACTGGTGTGGAAACCACAAATTTTAGGCGAGTTTCGCCTGATCTCTCCGTGCATGGCGTTGATCTCTCCGAGGTGGCGTTAACAGAGGCGGTGGCGAGGCCGGGCAATGCTGGTGTCACTTTCCACCATGCTGCTCTGGAAGCGCTCCCTTTCGCCGAGGGCTCGTTTGACTTTCTGTCCTCCCACGAAGTGATTGAACATTTGGAAGACCCCGCGATTGCGCTGGGTGAATTCCATCGCGTTTTAATGCCGGGTGGTGTCTGCGTTATCGCCACGCCCAACGGCGGCAGCCTGTGTATCGAGCATCTGCGTCAACGTCTGGCGCGGTTACGAGGTCGGCGCGGTGCTCCGGTCGGTAGCGACCATGTGAGGCCGCCGTCGTTCTGGCGCCGTCAATTCATCTCGGCGGGGTTCGAGGTGGAGGCTCAGATTTTCGATGGAGCTGCGCTGGAATTACAGACTTATGTGTTGCCTGCCGCCTGGATGCCCGCACTGAGTCGCATGCTGGAACCGTTGCGGGTTCTACCGGTTATTAATTGGTTAATCTGTGATCGGGTGAAATTTCGGCTGCGCAAGCCTGGAAGGGCATCCGTCGTCACAAAGGGTGAACCTGTGTCCGTCTGCCCGATTTGCCGCGTTGGGTTGAAAGATGAAGGTGGTGGAACGATCTGTGGACATCGGTTCACGGTCAACGCCCTGGGGATGACTAATTTCACGGCACTGGCCGACACCAGAGGGAAATCACCCGAGCCGCTCGACGCCACTGTCCAGGCCTCCCCCCTTTATCGCCTTTGGCGTCGGGCGCTGACGATGACCTATGTCGGGTTTATCGTGGCGCTGTTGCCATTAGGCTACGTTGTGGGACGCATTCATGCCCCGTTCGGGCGGGTTGATCCTCAAAAATGGATGGTATAGGGTGGCATGTCGATTCTGGACCGGGCGACCGAAAGCCATTCCAACTTATCCGGCAGCGGTGCTGCCGTTTGAGGCGAACTGGCGTTGGGTCGTCTGGGCCGCTCCTGCCAGCGGGGCCTAGCCATGTGCGGTATCGCTGGTTTTGTCCATGGCACTGCGTATCATCCCGGTGATGCCCAATTGCGGGCGGTGGGTGCCGCCATGACCGAGGCGCTGGCTCATCGCGGTCCCGACGGAAGAGGGCTGTGGAGCGATGTCGAGGCGGGAATCTGCCTGGGCCATCGGCGGTTGGCGGTGGTGGATCTGTCGCCCGCCGGGCATCAGCCCATGGAATCAGCCTGTGGCCGTCTGGTCATCACCTATAACGGCGAGATCTATAATTGCCCGGAATTGCGCCGCGAGCTGGAAGCCGCCGGTCTGGTATTTCGGGGCCATTCCGATACCGAGGTGATCGTCGAGGCCTGCGCCCTGTGGGGGATAGAGCAGGCGGTGACCCGGCTGATGGGCATGTTCGCTTTCGCCCTGTGGGACCGTTTGGCTCGGCGCCTGTGGCTGGCCCGCGACCGCATGGGGATCAAGCCGCTGTACTGGTCGCTTCAGGGCGGCGTGCTGCTGTTCGGTTCGGAACTGAAAACCCTGCGGGTTCATCCCGCCTGGCGGGGTGAGGTGGACCGGGATTCCCTGGCGGTCTATCTGCGTTTTTGCTATGTACCCGCGCCGCGCAGCATCTGGCAGGGCGTTCATAAATTGCGGCCCGGCTGTATCTTGTCCTGGAGTCCGGGGAGCGAACCAGCCATCGCCACCTATTGGGACTTGCGCCGGTTGGCACAGGGAGAGCACCACCCTCTCAGTGCCGCCGAGGAGGTGGAGCAGCTTGATGCCCTGCTGCGCGATGCGGTTGGGCGCCACATGGTGTCGGATGTGCCTTTGGGGGCGTTTCTGTCGGGAGGGATCGACTCTTCATTGGTGGTGGCGCTGATGCAGGCCCAAAGCAGTCGCCCAATCCGTACGTTTTCCATCGGGTTCTCCGAAGCCTCCTATGACGAATCCCCCCACGCCCGCGCGGTAGCCCGCCACCTTGGTACCGACCATACCGAGCTGATGGTGGAACCGCGCCACGCCTTGGAGGTCATTCCGGGTCTGGCGCGCCATTACGACGAGCCGTTCGGCGATTCGTCTCAGATTCCCACTCTGCTGGTGTCGGAGCTGGCGCGGCGGCATGTGACGGTGGCCCTGTCGGGTGATGGCGGGGACGAGCTGTTCGCGGGCTATACCCGCTATACCGTGGCGCGGCGTTTTGGTGGCGCCTTGGGCGCGGTGCCGCTGTGGCTGCGGCGGCTGGCGGCCGGTGCTGTGAAGGCAGTGCCGTCCTCGGCCTGGGATCTGGCGTTCAAGGTGGTGCCGGGGCGGTTGCGACCCTCCCATCCCGGCGACCGGTTGTACAAGCTGGCCGAGGTCTTGACCGTGGCCGGTCCCGATGAATTCTATCGGCGGCTGGTCTCTCATTGGCACGCCCCCGATCCAGTGGTGATCGGGGGCCATGAACCCCGCACCCTGGTGGATGATCCCGCCCTGATCGGCGAGGTGCCCGATTTTGTCGCCCGGATGCAGGTGCGCGATATGCTGACCTATCTTCCCGATGACATCCTGGTCAAGGTGGACCGCGCCAGCATGGCGGTCGCGCTGGAGGCGCGGGTGCCGCTGCTGGATCACCGGGTGGTGGAATTTGCCCTGGCCCGCCCGCCTGCTCTGCGTATCCGCCATGGCCTGGGCAAATGGGCGTTGCGGCAGGTTCTGCACCGCTATGTTCCGCCCGCCCTGGTGGAGCGGCCCAAGATGGGGTTCGGCGTTCCCATCGATTCCTGGTTGCGCGGCCCGCTGCGCGATTGGGCCGAGGCCCTGCTGGACGAACGGCGCCTACGCCACGAGGGCTTCTTCGATCCCGCCCCCATCCGCCAACTGTGGCGGTTGCATCTCGCCGGGACGGTGAACGGGCAATATGCCCTGTGGGATGTTCTTATGTTTCAGCAATGGCTGGAGATCACACAGCATGAATAGGGTGGAGTGGAGCGGGTTGGTGATGCTGGCCGCCGCCAAGCTGATTCTGCTGGCTGCATTCGGGCCGCTCTCCGAGCCCGACTGGGGCAGCTATAGCGAGTTCGCGGATATCATCCTGCAACAACGGGACTGGCTGAGCGATGCCGCCTTGTCCAGCAGCGCCACCCCCATGACCATCTTCCGCTCCATGGGCTATCCCCTGGTGGTGGCCGGGTTTCGGGGGGTGCTGGGGAGCGGGGTGGAACATCTCTACGCTCTGATCCTGTTTCAGGTCGCCGCTTCGCTGGGGGTTACCCTCCTGGTCTGGCGGTTGGCCTTGGCGGTGCTGGAATCGCGCCGCCTGGCCTTGCTGGCCGCCGCCGGGCACGCGACTGCCATCGGTATGCTGTACGACCAGATGCTGCTGAGCGACAGTCTTTATTCCAGCGCATTCATCGTGATCTGGTCGGTTCCCCTGATCGGTCTGCTGGAGCGGCGGCGGGCCGGTGCCGCCATCCTGTTCGGGTTGGGGGGGCTGGCCGCATTTTCCTGTCTGGTGCGCGGAACCGGCCTGCCTTTCCTGGCCTTCGTGCTGCCCGCTCTGGTACCCTGGGCGCGGATCGGACGTCCGATCCTAGGTTGGGCGGTGGCGGTTCTGCTGTTCCTGGGGCCGGTCGTTGGTATGATCGGCGGGGTCATGGCCTGGAATCACGCCCGTTCCGACCACTGGCTGGTGACCACCGGCGCCCAGTTCGTGATGATTCAGCCGTTGGTTAAGGCGGCGGGGCGGGGGCATGCCGTCTTTGATGGTGACACGCCTATCGATATAGTGGCCCGCGAGACGCTGAAGACCTACGAATACCCCGAAGTGCTGGAGATTGTCGGCGCACTGTTCAGTCGCTATGGCCTGGATGCGGTGGCCTCAGCCGAGATGCACAAGCAGGTTTATTTTCGGGTCTGGCGTCGCCATCCCGGGGCCATGATCGAGAACACGCTTACCAACTTCAACAACAGCATCATTTTTCAGTTTTTCGATCCGGTCGATAGTGCCGACCTCTATGCCCGTGCGGTGATAGGGCACCGTGTCGTGCCTGCCGGGTTCGGTCGAGCCCAGGAGGCGTGGCAGCGTGGCGATGGGGTGGCGGTGGCGCTGTTCCTCGTCGCCATTCCGCTGCGGGTCGGGGCCTATGGAATGCTGCTGGTGCTGGCGTTGGGAGGCGTTTATCTGGCGCTGAGAAGCCTCCGCTCCCCGCCCCGAGGGACCGCCGCGGCGGCCTTGTGGCTGTGGGCGATATTTTTTGGCTATACCCTATCGCTTTGCGCCATTCATATGGTGGGGCGGTTCATGCCCGCCATCTTGCCCGCCGGGCTGATCGCCGGTCTGTTTATGCTTCGTCCGCTCCTTGCCGCAGTATCCATGCGCTTTCGGGGGTCTCCGTCCCATGTCTGAGCCAGCCGATTTCGATTATGATTCCATTCCGGTCGGCTATTACGATCAAGTCTTCCATCGCCGGACTGGGGTGCAGTCAAAGTGGCACCACCTGAAATTCGACCGGGTGCGGGTCGAGATCGCCGGGCGGCGGTCACATCTGGATATCGGCTGTGGCGCTGGGACCTTCGTGGGCAGCTTGGATAGCGCTGCCCAGGTGGTGGGAGTCGATCTGGCGGAGGCGCAGATCGCCTATGCCCGCGCCCATTACCAGATGGATGCTCATCGGTTCGAGGTGATCGCCCCAGGCCCGCTTCCCTTCCCGGATGGCGGCTTTGATCTGGTCACCATCATCGAACTGGTGGAGCATCTGGAGCCGGATGCCGCCCTTGCCCTGCTGCGCGAGGCTTATCGGGTTCTGGCCCCCGGCGGGCGGTTTGTGATCACCTCGCCCAACTACCGCAGCCTGTGGCCGCTGCTAGAGGCCATGGTCAACCGGCTGGGCGAGGTGTCCTATGCCGATCAGCACATCAACCGCCTTGACCGCCATCGGCTGGCCGATCTGCTGCGGCGAGCGGGGTTCAAGGGCGTCAGGGTGGAGGGCTTTCTGTTGGTCGCGCCCTTCGCCGCTGTCCTAGGATGGGATCTGGCGGACCGGGTGGCCGCGTTGGAACCCCGTTTCCTGGTGGACCGGTTAGGTTTTCTGTTGCTGGGTATCGGAGAGAAATAGTGGCCTTCCCCGATCTCGCCATCATTATTCCCACCCTCAACGAACAGGGCAATGTGGCCGAGCTGGTCCGGCGTTTGGTGGTTTGCCTGGACGGGCTGCGGTGGGAGGTGATTTTCGTCGATGACGACTCCTCTGACGGAACCCGCGCCGCCATTGCCGAACTGGCGGCGGCCGACAGCCGGGTCCGCCTGCTGCACCGGGTGGGCCGCCGGGGCCTGTCCTCGGCTTGTATCGAGGGAATGCTGTCCAGTCTTGCGCCGGTCCTCGCGGTAATGGATGCCGATCTCCAGCATGACGAGGCCTTGCTCCCCGATATGTTCGAGGTTCTGCGCCAGGATCAGGCCGATCTGGTGATTGGAAGCCGTTATGTGGATGGCGGGTCCGTGGGCGGTTGGCGGCGGGACCGCCGCCGGATCAGCAGCATTGCCACTGTGCTCAGCCAGAAGCTGCTGAAGGTGGAGGTTGCCGACCCCATGAGCGGTTTTTTCATGTTGAAGCGCGGCGTGTTGGAGCAAGCCTTGCCGTGTCTGTCGGGCAAAGGGTTCAAGATCCTGCTGGATATCCTGGCTTCCGCCCATGAGCCGGTCCGGGTCCGCGAGCTTCCCTTCGTGTTCCGTAACCGGGTGTCCGGGGAAAGCAAGCTCGACAGCATGGTGATTTATGAATACGGATTGCTGCTCTACGAGAAGCTGTTCGGCCATGTAGTTCCTGTCCGCTTTCTCATGTTCGTCAGCGTTGGGGCCATCGGCGCTGTGCTCCACTTGGCGGTGTTGGGAGCCGCCCTTAATCTGGCCGGGGCCGCCTTTGTCACCGGTCAGACCCTGGCGGCGGTGGCGGCCATGGTGCTGAATTTCAGCCTTAACAACCTGTTCACCCATCGCGATCTACGGCTGAGGGGCGTTCGGCTGGCAGGCGGGCTCTTCCGGTTCATGGCGGTCTGCGCCGTGGGCGCAGTCGCCAGCGTCGGGATTGGATCACTTCTGAACGGGCACGGGGTTCCGTGGTGGATGGCCGGATTAATGGGTGCCACCTTCGGTGCGGTGTGGAACTATGCCGTCACGACCATTCTGGTTTGGAAGCGTTGAACCCTAAAGGCCCCCCCTTGTGAACCAGAGGCAGCCTCAGCGGGGATGAAGACATGTGCGGCATAGCCGGGTTGATGGGGCCGGGAGTTCATGGTGGTCTGCTGACCGTCATGCGCGACGCCATGACCCATCGGGGGCCGGATGGGGCCGGTCTGTGGCTGTCGCCGGATGGTCGGGTGGGGCTGGCTCATCGCCGTTTGTCCATTTTGGATCTGGCCGAGGCGGCGTCTCAGCCCATGACCAACGAGGATGGCAGCATCGTCGTCACCTTTAACGGTGAGATTTACAATCATCTGGCCTTGCGGCGGGAATTGGTCGAGGCGGGCCATGTCTTTCGCAGCGACCATTCCGATACCGAGGTTCTGGTCCACGGCTATGAACAATGGGGCGGCGAGGGGCTGCTGAACCGCCTGTCGGGCATGTTCGCCTTCGCCTTATGGGATGGGGATAAGGCAAAGTTGCTGCTGGCCCGTGACCGGGTGGGGATCAAGCCGCTTTACTTCACCCGCATCGACGGCACCTTTGCCTTCGCGTCCGAGATCAAGGGCCTGTTGGCTCATCCCGGTTTGGAGCGCGATGTCTGTGCTCCCGCCTTGTGGCATACCTTGTCCTTCCTGACTCCTCCGGCGCCGCTGACTCTGTTTGATGGCGTGTTCAAGCTGCCAGCCGGTCATCTGATGGAGGTGGATTCGGCGGGCAAGCTGTCGGCGCGGCGCTGGTGGCGGGCGGTTCCCGGATTGGGAGAGGCGGTTCCGGCCGGTCTGTCGGATTCTGCCCGGCGCGACTTCTTTGTCCAGGGTATCCGCTCGCGGCTGGAGGCTTCGGTGGCCAGCCATCTGGCCGCCGATGTGCCGGTGGGGGCTTTCCTGTCGGGGGGAGTGGATTCCTCGGCGCTGGTGGGGCTGATGAGCCGTCTGGCCGGGGGACGAGTCAACACCTTCACCATCGGCTTTTCCGACCACCAGCATTTGAATGAGTTGGACTGGGCGCAAAAGGTCGCACGGCATTTCGGTACCGAACACCATGTGATCCGCATTTCCGGCGATGATATGGAAGGCTATCTGGATGAGCTGGTTCAGACCCAGGACGAGCCCATCGCCGATTGGGTCTGCATCCCGTTGCATTTTGTGTCCTCGGTGGTGCGCCATGCCGGGGTCAAGGTCGTGCAGGTGGGCGAGGGCGCCGACGAGCTGTTCTGCGGCTATCCCAGTTGGATGACGTGGCTGGATTTGCATCGGCGGGCCTGGGGGCCGTGGCGCAAATGGATGCCAGGGCCGCTTCGGGCGGTTGCGGGAGAGCTTGCCGCCATGGCGACTTGGGCGCGGCCCGATCTGGGGGCCAAGCTGGACATTATCCGTCGTGCGGCCGAGGCCGATGGTGAGCTGTTTTGGACCGGTGCGGTGTCGTTGTGGGACGGCCAGAAGCGTGGGCTGATCCCCGATCCCCAGCCCTTTTGCTCGGTCGGTAAGGCCGGGGAGATGGCCGATTTGGGCTTGCTGCCTGAATCCTGGCTGGCTCCAGATAGTGCTGCGGTTGCGGGAAGCTTCATGGCGGAGTTCGATCGCGATTTCCCCGGCCGCGATCAGTTGATGCGGATGACCCATGCCGAGTTCCGCTTGCGTTTGCCGGAACTGCTGCTGATGCGGGTGGACAAGATCACCATGGGGCAGTCCATCGAGGCTCGCGTCCCCTTCTTGGATCGGGATCTGGTGGAATTCGCCCTTAATATCCCTCAGGCCGATAAAATAGCAGGTGGAGCCAAGGCGCTGTTGAAACAGGCTTTGCGCGGTCTGCTGCCCGACGAGATCATCGACCGGCCCAAAATGGGGTTCGGTGCCCCCATGTCCCAGTGGTTGCGCGGCGAGTTCGGCCGCAGGGTGGAAAGCGAGATTCTATCCTCGACCCTGCTGGACCGCTTCGGCTTTTCCAAGAAGGCGGTGGCGGCCATGATCGACGATCACCGCCAAGGCCGCCGCGATACTTCACTGCCCATCTGGGTGCTGTACAACACCGTCTGCTGGCACCGCAAATGGATCGGCGATGCCCCCAGGGGGCGGCGTGTGGGCGGATGTTGCGGTTAGGTGAGGCGCCCGACCCGCTCGAACTCCGCCGCCGCATGGTCCCAGCGCCATGTCCGCTGCTTGGCGAGACATGCACGATGGAAGCGCCGCCATAGCGCATCATCGGTCAGGAGGCGGATGCTGGCCTTGGCGAAGGCATCGGGGCCTTTGACGCAGTAACCGGTCTCGCCCTCGATCACCCGTTCGCTCATACAGGCGATGTCTTCCAACACGATGGGTAGGCCCATGGCCTGGGCTTCGGCCACGGCGGAACAGAAGGTCTCGCCCATGTCGCCGCGATAGAGCAGGGCGCGGGCCTGGGCCAGTTCATCCACCAACTGGGTCTTGGGAACGGGGCCGCGCAAGATTACGCCTTTGTCGACAAGGGCAGCGGCGCGCTCCAGCACTGGTCCCATTTTGCCGGCTTTGGCGGCGCCCGCCGTGCCATAGGTGGCCATTCCGGCGAAGACATGCAATTCGGCGTTGGGGATTGCCGGGCGGATGCGGGCTTCCCACACATCCAGCAGCCAGTTCAACGAGCGCATGGGGTTCGAGGTAAACACCACGCGCGGCGGCGGCGGCTCGGCCCGCTCCTCGGCGTGGCAGAACAGGTCTGTGAGGCCGTAGAGGATGGTCTCGCGCCCGCCGCAAAAGCCCCAGCCGGGATAGGTGGCGGCGTGACTGGCGCCGGAAAACACGATCACCGGACGGCGAAGCGCCAGCTTCCACTGATAACGCCACTTCAACAGGTAACCGGCGGGATTATGAATCCAGAAGATGGTCTTCTTGGCCTTGGGGCACAGGCGGATCAGCTTGTCGCCGCGATTGGCGATGTAGAGATCGGCGGAGTCCGGTACGCCCTGGCTGATGGGCCGCCAGGTGACGCCGCGATGGACCCGCTCGGTCTCGCATTTGTTATAGACGGTGACCTCATGACCACGGGCCGCCAGGGCATTGGCCATCTCGATGAACGAGGTCTCGGCCCCGCCCAGCGGCCGCTCGTCCAGGGTGGCCCCGTCGAAGACGATGCCGTCGTCGGTCATCACGATGCGGGCCATGCTCTATTCCTTCTTGTCGGCCTGTCGACCGTGGCGGATAGACAGGATCTCGACCGAGTTGGTCATGCGACGGACGGTCAATACATAGGGGCCAACCACGAAGCGGCGAAGTCCCGGAGTTGGGCCGGGACGTGCGATATCGGGATGTTCGGCCAGCATTCGGCGAGCAGCCTGGAATTGAGCGATAACCTTGGTCGCGGCTGCGGGGTTTCGCTCGGCGAGGAAGACAACCTCTGCCAGGAACCATGCTCGGGCGGGAGCGGTGAAAGGGGCGAGCTTCGACACCATCACCCGGCTTTGCACTTCTGTCGCTGTTCAGCCTGGCGGATGATTTCCTCGGCTTCCGCCATCACGTCGTCGAAGTCGACCAACTCGCCGCGCTCGGCCGAGGCCAGCCCCTCCAACTCGCGCAGCACGTCCGCCCCCTCCTCATCAAGATACTGCTTCAGAGCGCGCAGCATCACCCAGCTGCGGTCGCGCTCCATGCCCTTGGCGATGGTGTCGAAGGACTCCAATATTTCGGCGGGGATGCGCAGCGAAATCTGGACCTTGGCGGCGGGTTCATCCATGGCGGGGTCTCCTGAGATACGGCGTCATGCAGTGTATCACGTCGTATCGCGCTGGACTATTCCTTCTCGTGCTTGGCTTTCAGATGCGACAGCATGGGATAGAGCCCGGCGCAGATGGCGATGATGAAGCCGTAGCCGCCTTCCCGCCAGCCGCCCCGGCGCACATAGCATTTGAAGAAGCGGCTGAACAGGCGCCGCACATTCGACGCGGTGCCGCCCCAGGTTTCGCCCCGCTCGCGCAGATCGCGGGCTCGCGCGGTGGAATAGGAATCCAGCCGTCGGATCATGTCCGAGATGTTCTTGTCCACATAGTGCAGCAGCCTGTTTTCCAGCATGGGGCCTTTTTTCCCCCGCCAGATCAGCGAGGGATGAACGCGGTCATTGCCCCAGGTCTTCGCTTCCTTGCGGAACAGGCCGGGATAGGCGGCTTTGCCGTAGCTGGCCCCCCAGCCGTGACGAACCAGACGCTCACCGATGAAATTATCCACCAGGATTTCGTGCCAGCCGAAGGGGCTGGTGGTGATGACCCGGCGGATTTCTTCGGCCAGAACGGAAGGAACATGCTCGTCGGCATCCACCTCCAGCACCCAGTCGCTGGTACAGGCATTGATGCCGGTGTTGCGGCGATCCCCCTCGCGGTCCCAGTTTCCCTCGACGATGCGAGCACCGAAGCTTAGGGCGATTTCCTTGGAACGGTCGGTGCATTTGTCCAGCACCACCACCAGCTCATCGGCGAAGCGCAGCTTGTCCAGGCAAGAGGGCAGCCGCTTCTCCTCGTTATAGACGACCACCAGGGCGGTTAAGGTTGTCATGACCCATTCCCCTTGAAGCGGGGGAAGGCGCGGCTGCGGGCGCGGGCCATGGCGGTGCGGTAGGTCTCCAGGGTCTGGGCCATGCGGTGGTCGAAGCGCATGGTCTCTTCCGCCATCTTGCGGGCCTTGGCCGCCATGATGGCGGTGGTCTCGGCATCGGTCATGACCTGGGCCATGGCCTCGGCCAGTTTATCCGGCTGGGCGGCGGGAACCAGCAATCCGGTTTCGCCGTGAAAGACGATTTCCGGCACGCCGCCGACCGCGCTGGCCACCACCGGCTTGCCCACGGCAAAAGCTTGCACCGCGACGCGGGGTTGGGCTTCGGTCAGGGACGGGATCACCACCGCGTCGCCCATTTGCATCATTTCGGAGACGTCGTCGCGATAGCCGGTAAAAATGACCTTGCCGCCCAGGCCCAGGCTTTCAACCTGGTGGTAGAGGCCGGTTTCATAATCGGCACATTCCGTGGTGGCCGAGCCCACCACCACCAGAGTGGGCTCCAGACCCTTGGTCTTCAGCAGCGCCAATGCCGCCAGCAGGTGGTCCTGGCCTTTGTCGGGGCGGATCATGCCGACGCAGACCCAGACATAGTCCGACTCGGCAATTTTCAACTCCGTCCGTAGGCGGGCGCGGGTGGCGATGGGATCGGGCAGTTGGAAAAAGCGCTCATCAGCCCAGCCGCCGATAGAGGTAGAGCGTTTGGGGTCGGCCAGCCCGATTTCCATCAGGTGTTGGCGGGTGCATTCGGCCACGGTGATGATGTGGTCGGCCCCCATTCGCCACTGCAGACGACGGATGGGGGTGGGCTTCAACGGCTGGTTCACATGGCGGGAACGAACCACGGCGCACAGGTCCAGACAGGCGGTCGCAGCCTTGGCGTCGCGGGTGACATGGGTGTCGATTACCTCGACCTCCCGCTCGATTACCAGTTTGCGCATCTGCCGGATGGTAGCGGGCCGCCACGGGCGGTCGAAGTTGAAATCCAGCACCGGCAGACCCGCCGCTTCGGCGCGGCGATAGGATTCGCCATCGGCGGGCGAAGCCAACCACACCGCATGGCCATGGGTCTTCAGCCAACGCACTTGTTCCATGGTGCGATGTTCCATGCCGCCCCAATTGCGTCCGGGAATGGTATGCAGGATGCGCAAGAGCAGCTCCTAGGTCAAAGCAAAGCGCCGCCACCAGGCTTGGGGCGGAGGCGGTGGGAGGGTGATGGATTTCAGCCCCTTGGCGGCGAGACCCTCCAGCAGCAGTCTCATCAAGGTGATGGTGACGGCGGGCTTGAATGGGGCTCCGGGACGGTCGTTGATGGGCTGGTCATGCATCAAGATGATGCCGCCGGGAAGGCGGGGATCAGCCATCAGCCGATCAACCTCGCTCTGGCATTCGCGCTCGACGTCCTCGGGGCGTGAGCAGCGGGTGGAAATCATATGATCTTCGGTGCTCGGCCCCCAATGGACCACGACGCAGCCGGGTTGCCAGCGGGCCAAGGTTCGGTGAACGCCAGCATTGCGCCAGCCGCCGTTATAGGGAAGCCGGACCAGATAGGGCGATGGGGTGGGGCGGTGGCGGGCCAGCAGGGCCTCGCAGCGCTCCATATCCTCGGTCAACCGTTGGGGGCTTTCCCGGTCCAGTCGCACATGATCCCAGCCATGGGCATAGACCGCGTGGCCGCGCTTGACCGTCTCGGCCACAAGATCATCGGCAAGGATGGCGCGGCAGCCGCTCATGAAGAAGGTGGCCTTGGCGTCGAAGCGATCCAGCAGGTCCAGCATATCGGGCATGGAATCAGGCATAGGGGCGTCATCCACCGTGATGGCCACGCTGGCTGGATTGGCCAGTTGGCGCATGGCGGGACGCCAGTCGCCCAAAGACCACGATACTCTCACTCGGCAATCCTCTTGCTGTAATGGCGCGGCATGGTGCCACGTGGTTGAGACCGCATCAATGCTTGGCCGCTTCGCGCAAGATTTTGGGTTTGGCCGCCTCGCGCAGGATTTGGGCGGTCAGTTCGGCGGTTCGCTTCCACGAGAAATCTTGGGCGCGCTCCAGTCCCTTGGCGGACACGTCCTGCCAAAGTATCTCGTCATTCAGCAGATTGCGGATATGCCCGGCCATGTGGACGGGGTTGTTGGGGTGGGCCAGTAAGGCGGCTCCGCCAGTGATTTCAGGCATGGCGGCGGAATCGGAACAGACGATCGGAATGCCCGATGCCATGGCTTCCACCAGAGGATTGCCGAATGTCTCAACGAGCGAGGGGAAGGCAAAAACCTTGGCTCGACGATAAAGCTCGGCGATGTCATCGGGCGGCAAGCCTCCCAGGAAGGTGACGCGATCACGGATACCGAGTTCGGCGCAAAGGGTGCGAAGGCTGGCGGCATAGGCCGGGTCCAGCTCCCTGCCCGCGATATCAAGCCTTAGGGCGGGATAATCCGGGGCCAGCAGTGCCACGGCGCGAAGCAAGGTCTCGAAATTCTTTTGAACATAGAGATCGGAGACCGCAAGCAGCCGTTCGGCAATTCGCTCTTCTCCCTGGGCCGGAGGATGGAAGGCCGGGCCGACGCCGTGATGGATCACACTGAGCCGAACATCCTCTCCAAGGCCGAAGACTGCCAGGAATGTCCGGGCCGCATGAGCTGAGACCACGATGGCTCGGTTGCAGGTCTTGAAGCAGGCCCAGGTCAGCATTTTGACCGCCAACCAATAGACTCGTTTCGATAACCGCTCCTCCAAGGCAGCGACCTCGAAGGCGTTGCGCAGCAAGATCACCGTGGGTGGACCGAAAATAGGGCCGTAATTGGCGGGCGAGAAGATGACTTCGGCTTTGATTTTGCGGCCCAGCAAGGGAACTGAAATCTGCTCTTGGGCCAGAACCGTACCCAGTTTGGACCAGGTGGGCAGCACATGCAGCGTTACCCCGGCCTGGGTGCAGATGGGAGCGACGGCATCTTTCTGATCGGCTTGAATGACGGCGTGGACATCCATCTCTTGGCCCAGCAGCGCCAAAACATTGCGCAGATAGGTCAAGCCTCCCCCGCTTTTGGAGTGGACGGCATTGACGAGAATCCGAACGCTTCCGTTCTTGGTCATCGACTGCCCCGGCGCAAGGTTGCCGGGCGGCAATGGCGCTTCAAGTCTTTGGCGCCGCCGCCCTCCGCCACAACGCGGGCGATGGCATCGCGATCTTCGACGATCAATCCCGATAGAACTTCGACGCCATAGGAGAACAGGCGTTCGGTTAGCGGAACACCCGGCCCCACCAGGGCGACACGGGCGTCGCGAGCCAGGACCAGTAATCGGGGCAGCGAGCGATTGGCCAGGGTGGCCGAGGTGATGATGACCGTCTCGGCCGCGGGCAGCAGGGTTTCCGCAGCCTCTTCGGGGAATTGTCCGGGGCCGGGCTTGCGGTCGATGACCTTGATTCCCGGCAGACGATCCGCGATGGCGGGAAAGGCGCCGATCACCACCGCTTCGCCTTCGGGGCGGCCGAAGCTGTCCAGGCCATTGCCGGAATCGGCGTCGAGATCAAAGCGGTTGTAATGAGCGTTACAGGCGGCGACGCCCAAAGCCACGTCGAACGGGTTATTGGTCTTCACCAGCGCCGCCATCTCCCGCAGCGATCCCCCCGCCCGGAACCCGGCCTTGGGGGCGGCCAGACAGCCAGGAGTTCCGCGTTCCGGCGTTTGAGCCAGGCCGATTCCATAGGGGCCTTCCACCATAGTCCAGTTCAGGCCGACCACCACCCGCTTGACCTCGTCTTCGGCGACGCCCTGGGCCAGATCGGCATAAAGCCGCCGAGCCCCCCACCAACGCCACAGGGCGTCCAGGGTGGGAGGCAGCAGGTCGGTCCTGCCGCCGGTGAACGCAACCCATTGACCGATCAGAACGCCGGGAACCGCAGTCAGGACAGGAATGCCCGCCGCCACTGCGGCCAGCATTTCAGAGGCCAGCCCCTGGCCCTCGCATTCCGATTTGGAGAATTTGTTGACAAAGACCACATCCGCCCGGCTGTCCAGGGCGCGCCGCATGGCCCCGGATGCTTCCGCTAAGGCCTGGGTATCCAAGATACAGGCTTTGGACGCCTTTCCCAGATCCTGGCCGATGGACAGCTTTCGTCCGGTATCCAACTCGGTGACCACCATATCGGTCTTGCGGCCGTCAGGGGCGCGAACCGTGTGCTGAATCAAGCCGCCGACCTTGAAGCCGCGGGCCTGAAGCTGGGCGGCGAATTGGGCGAGAAGCTGTTCCGGCGGTTCTCCCGGCGCATAGATGATGGCGCCGATGGGGGGGATGCCGGGCTGGGCCGGGCCGGACGGGGTTGAGGTGGTCATAGCAATCCTTGACTAAAGCCATTCCTGTTTCTCACAGGGCTTCCTATATATCATCACCATAAGCCCCCGCCGAGGGGTATGGAGGACTCGTGATGATCGATCCGTTTGGGCGCACTATCAGCTATCTTCGCGTGTCGGTAACCGACCGCTGTGATTTGCGCTGCGTCTATTGCATGGGCGAGGATATGCATTTCCTGCCCAAGGCCGAGGTTTTGTCCCTGGAAGAGCTGGAACGCCTGTGCGGCGCTTTCGTCCGTTTCGGCGTGCGTAAAATCCGCCTGACCGGCGGCGAGCCGCTGGTGCGTCGAAACATCATGAGTCTGGTGGATAATCTGGGGCAGTTGGTCAAGTCCGGGGACTTGGACGAACTGACGCTGACCACCAATGCTACTCAATTGACCAAATATGCCGAGGGCCTGGCCAAGGCGGGCGTCCGGCGCATCAATATCTCGCTCGACAGCCTGAACCCCGAGCGGTTCTTAGCGATTACCCGTTGGGGCAAGCTGGATCAGGTGATCGAGGGCATCATGGCGGCCAAATCCGCCGGTCTCGCGGTCAAGATCAATACCGTGGCGTTGAAGCATGGCAACGAAGACGAACACGATCATCTGGTGGAGTGGTGTGGCGAGCACGGCTTTGATCTCACCTTTATCGAGACCATGCCCATGGGCGAAATTCATGCTGATCGGACGGAACAATATCTGCCGTTGTCTCAGGTCCGTGCGAAGCTGGAGCAAAACTGGACACTGACCGATATCGACTACCGCACCGGTGGGCCAGCCACTTATGTCCGGGTGGAACAGACCGGGCGGCGGATCGGCTTCATCACGCCGTTGACTCACAATTTCTGTGAATCTTGCAACCGGGTCCGGGTGACGTGTACCGGCACACTGTTCATGTGTTTGGGGCAAGAAGACGCCGCCGATCTTCGGACGCCGCTTCGGGCCGGAGAGTCGGATCATTTGCTGGAAGAGGCCATCACTGAGGCCATCAGCCGCAAGCCCAAAGGCCACGACTTCATCATTGACCGCAACGCCCATCCGGCGGTCGGTCGTCACATGAGTGTCACGGGGGGGTAGAGCTTAAGCCCCGCAGAGGGTCTGCTCAAAGGCTCGGCGGTATCAGTTATCCGTTTTCGGCACCGACCCCAGGCGTTGCAGAAAGATCGGCTCGTCGAAATCGCCCATTTCGGGGTCGGCGGTCTGGCAAACCACATCCACGCCCGCCACGCTGCCGCCATCCATCATGCGACCGGCGCGGAGCAATGCCTGAGCCTCGGTCTTACAGAGGATCGGGGGTTGGGGCTTCAGCCCGCCCCGCTTGCCCGCGATATATGGCTGGCAAATGAATACGGTTTCCATGGCCATGGGATGATCCTTCAGGAACGGCAATTGCCGCATGGTGATCTCTATTTGTTCTCATGTCAATGGAGGTGGCGACATCTTAAGGGCAACGAACTCAGGTGAATGAAAGATTAATAGCGACACGGACCACGCCATTCTGAGCGCTGAGGCGACACCCAATAGCCGTCATGCGCGGGCTCGTCCCGCGTACCCACGCCGTTCCACCAGTATTTTGCCAGACGGAAGGGCGTGGATGGCCGGGACAAGCCCGGCCAAGACGATGAAATGAACCAATTCGAAATCTGGATTCGTTGTCCTGGCTCTATCTTACTGGCCGTCGCTGCCAAAGGCCGCGACGGCCAGTAAGATGTCGCCATAGCGGTCTCGCTTGATATCACCGAGCCCAGCGATTCCCAGCAGATCCTCGGATCGGCTGGGGCGTTTTTGGGCGATGTCGATCAAGGTGGCGTCGTGCAAGATCACATAAGGCGGCACACCTTGGGCTTTCGCCAAGGTCATGCGTTCGGCCCGTAAAAGCTGGAACAGGGCTTCATCGGCGGGGTTGGTCCATTGGGTGGCCGCTTTTTTGCCCGAGGCCGTCTTAGACTTACTTTTGACGGGGAGAGGATCGCGGCGGAGATCGACGCGGATTTCACCGCGCAGCACGGGGCGGCAGGTCTCGGTCAGACGAAAGGCGCCATGCCCTTCCACGTCGATGGACAAATATCCCGCCGCCACCAGTTGGCGCAGTACCGAACGCCATTCCTCGGCGGCAAGTTCGGTGCCGATGCCGAAGGTTGTGAGCTTGTGATGGCCGAATCGCTGGACCTTCTCATTGTCTTTGCCCAGCAGCACGTCGATGACGTGACCAGCCCCGAAGGTCTCGCCGGTTCGGTAGACGCAGCTTAAAGCCTTTCGGGCCAATTCTGTCCCGTCGAAAGAGGCGACGGGTTCCAGGCAGATGTCGCAATTACCGCAAGGCGGCGCTCCGGTATCGCCGAAATAGTCCAACAGCACTTGACGGCGGCAGCGCGTGGTTTCGCACAGGCCCAATAGGGCGTTGAGCTTGCCCCGCTCGATCCGCTTTTGGGTTTCGGAGGCTTGACTGCTGGCGATGAATTGACTCAGTTTGGCGACATCCTCCAGGCCATAGGCCATCCAGGCATTGGCGGGCAGGCCATCGCGCCCGGCGCGGCCGGTTTCCTGGTAATAGGATTCCAGGCTTTTGGGCAGATCGAGATGGGCGACGAACCGGACATCGGGTTTGTCGATCCATGCCGAAGGCGATGGTCGCCACCATCACCACGCCGTCTTCGCGCAAGAATCGCTGCTGGTTAGAGGCGCGCAGCGACTGGTCCAGACCGGCGTGATAGGCCAAGGCGGTATAGCCCTTCTCCACCAGCCATGCGGCGGTCTCTTCGACCTTGGCTCGTGACAGGCAGTAGATGATGCCGGAATCGCCATCTGCTCCACCGTGCTCGGCGTCAAGAAAGCGGAGCAGTTGCTCCTTGGTGTTCTTCTTGGCGGTGATGCGGTAGCGGATATTGGGGCGGTCGAATCCGGCGACGAAAAGACGTCCGTCGCCCAGATTCAGGCGCTCGGCGATATCCCTGCGGGTGGGGCCGTCGGCGGTGGCGGTCAGAGCGATGCGGGGCACGGAGGGAAACCGCTCGTGCAGCAGGGCCAGTTGCAGGTATTCCGGACGGAAGTCATGGCCCCATTGCGAGACGCAGTGTGCTTCGTCGATGGCGAACAGCGCGATTTGGCAGGTATCGAGCAGGGCGAGGAAGCCGGGCGTCACCAACCGCTCGGGCGCCACATAGACCAGATCCAGCTCGCCCGCCCGCATCTTGCGCTCGATGACATTGGCTTCGTCAAAGCTGCGGGCCGAATTAAGGGCGGCGGCGCGGACGCCCAGCTGGGTCAATGCCTCCACCTGATTTTGCATCAGGGCGATCAGGGGCGAGACCACCACCGCAAGCCCATCGCGGCACAGCGCCGGGACTTGGTAGCACAGCGACTTACCGGCGCCGGTCGGCATCAAGACCAAGGCGTCGCCACCCGCCACCACATGGGAGATGACCTCGGCCTGGAGGCCCCGGAAGGCCGGGAAGCCGAAGATGGTGTTGAGAATGTGGAGGGGAGACGTCATGAACCGATGTTTTAGGCCAAACTCTTCGGCGGAACAATGTTCAGAAGCATGGGATTCAGCAGCGCACTGGCGAGGCTTTCACCGCAAGGTATATACTCCGGGCCGCACAGCGCCCCGAGGCCGTCATGAATTTTTCATCCATTGCATTCGTCGCCGCCGAGACCGAAGCCGCCAATGCCGCATTGGGGCGGCTGAGTAACCGTTACCCTCACGTATCGCCCGAGGAAGCCGATCTGATCGTGGCGCTGGGGGGCGATGGCTTCATGCTGGAGACGCTCCACCGTTTCATTTCCCGGCGAGTCCCCATTTACGGCATGAACCGGGGAACGGTGGGCTTTTTGATGAATACATTCCGCGAGCACGGACTGATCGAGCGGCTGTCCCGCGCTCAGACCGTGATCTTGCATCCGCTCCGCATGCGGGCTAGGACCGGATCGGGCGAGGTGGTGGAGGCCTTGGCCATGAACGAGGTTTCGCTGCTGCGTGAAACCCGCCAAGCCGCCAAGCTGCGCATTCGCGTCGACAACAAGATCCGGCTGGAAGAATTGATCTGCGACGGCATCTTGCTGTCTACCCCGGCGGGCAGCACCGCCTATAACCTATCGGCCCATGGTCCCATCATTCCCCTGGGGGCGGGCATTACCGCCCTGACTCCCATCAGTCCCTTCCGGCCCCGTCGCTGGCGTGGCGCCTTGCTGCCTCATACCGCCAAGGTATTGTTCGAGATTCAAGAATCCGACAAACGCCCGGTTAGCGCCGTGGCCGACTATACCGAGGTCCGTGACGTGGTGGAGGTGGAGGTGGTGGAAGACCGTGGGTCAGAGTTGACCTTGCTGTTCGATCCCGAACACAATCTCGAAGAACGGATCATCGCCGAGCAGTTCTTGCAATGAGGATGAATGTTGCCCGCTGGGCGCTGGGCTTAAGCCTTGGCGCGGCGGGCGGCGGTCTGTTCGCGGTTCTCGACCTCCCGCTGCCTTGGATGTTGGGGGCGCTCACCGCTACCACCATCGCGTCGCTGTCCGGTTGGAATCCGGCGATCCCCATGCCGTTGCGAAGCACCATGATCGCTGTGCTGGGTCTGATGCTGGGCAGCGCCTTTGCTCCCGGCTTGCTGGATCGAGTCGGACGCTGGGCCGGGACCATGACGGTGTTGCTGATCGCCATGGCCGTCACGACCGCCCTGGTGGTGACCTATCTGCGACGCTCGACGAAGATGGACCGGGTTACTGCTTTTTTCGCAGGAGCCCCCGGCGGCATCAATGAGATGATTCTGACCGGAGCCGCTCTGGGCGGAGACGAGCGGACCATCGCGCTATCCCATAGTCTGCGTATTTTGCTGATCGTCTTTACCGTCCCCTTCGGCTATCGCCTGATTGCCCACGTCCATTCGGTTCCCATGGCTCAGAGTATGGGGAGTCTTGCTGATCTGGTGTTGATGGATGGGCTGGTTCTGGCGGGTTGTGCGGTGTTTGGCGCGCTTCTCGCGCGGTTGCTTCGGTTCCCGGCCTGGATGTTGACCGGCCCCATGGCGGTTAGTGCCGGGCTTCATCTGGCGGGATTGACCGCTTCGCGGCCACCGGCTGAACTGGTGATTCTCGCCCAGGTGGTTACTGGCGCATCCATCGGTTCGCGGTTTCAAAGGCTCACCTGGTCCGAGGTGGCGATCATGGCTCGTCCCGCTTTAGGGGCGACGGCCATCATGCTGGTGATCTCTGCCGCCGCTGCCGGAGCTTTGGCGGCGGTTTCGGATCTGCCATTTCCCGTCTTGTTACTGTCTTTCGTGCCGGGAGGCATCGCGGAAATGTGTCTGGTGGCGCTGGCGTTGGGGCAGGATGTGGCTTTTGTATCCACTCACCATGTGGTGCGGGTGGTTCTGGTCATCATACTGGCTCCACTGGCATTCAAGCTTCTGTGGAACAAAGAAGACGCGGAGAAGCTCCCTTAAAGATGGTGCGGCGCATGTTGTTTACGGCCAGTGGTGGCGCGGTGTCGCGTAACGAGGCCGGTTCCAGTCCACAGGAAAAAATGCTTGGAAATAAAAGTATTAGAACTCTGGGGACTTCTGTTTTTTGTCAAAAAAGCGCCTTATTGCGCCGCAGCGTTTGCGGTGCAGCAAAAAATATGTCTGGGTACTCTGGAAAATTATCCTCTGATGGTCTTTTCTTTGGCGTTAATTATGCCATACTCTTGTCTGGCTACAGGCTGGGGCGGGTGGTTCCGGCGCTGATGGCGAGAGGTTTCGACAGGAGGGACGTATGAAGAAGTGGATTGCTTCGGCTCTTTTCGCTGCGGCCGCGATGTTTACTTTCACTGGTGAGGCGAAGGCCGAAGGCGGCGTGGTCCTCGGTGTGTTGACCTGTTCCAAGACCGGCGCTGGCACCACCTATGTGCTGCATTCCCGTAATCCGGTGGAATGCACCTATCAGGGCGTGGGCGGTCCCCAGAAGTATACCGGCATCGACGGCATTCTTCTGGGTATCGACTTGGAAATCGAACAGAAGGCCATCATGGGCTATCTGGTGATTGGCGGCACCTGGAAAGACAAGTCCAGCCTGGAAGGCTACTTCGTTGGCGCCAAGGCCTCCGCCACCTTCGGTGTTGGCTTGGGCGTCCAGGCCGGTCTTGCCGGTGTGGGCAATGATGTTTCTCTGGTTCCGCTCGGCCTGGGTGCTCAGGTCGGTATCGGCGCCACCGGTGGCATCAGCTATATGGCGATCAACGGCGCCAAATAATCAGGCGCCTTATGGCTTCGAGAAAAACGGCGGAATCGCAAGGTTCCGCCGTTATCTTTTTAACTATTTGCCAGGCCGTTGGGCTCGTAGACCACGATCTTGCTGCCGGAATTGTCCATATCGAAATCCACATGGATCAATGACTTCAGGCGTTCTTTGACCTTGGCTTGCAGATGGGGCTTTACGTAAAACAGCATGAAGCCGCCGCCACCGGCTCCCAGCAGTTTCCCGCCAATGGCTCCCGCATCCATGGCCGCTTGATAGATTTCGTCGATTTCAGGGGTGGTCACGGCATCAGCCAGCTCTCGCTTCAAGCACCAGCTGTCATGCAGCAGATGGCCCAGCTCGTCCAATTGATTGCCGTCGCTCCCCATGATGGAGACGGCTTCGTCCACCATGGCGACCATCTTGTGAATATGAGCCTCACGATTGCCCAGATTGGCGATCTGCTTGGCGGCGATTTTATCGGCGTAGCGTGAGAAGCCGGTGAAGACCAGCATCAACGATCCCAGCAATTCTCGGCGTCGTTCGACCGGGATGATAAGTGGGGCCACGTCGAAGCTGTCATCTTGCAAGAAGGTAATGCGGTTCAAGCCGCCATAGGCCGCCCAGACTTGATCTTGGGAGCCCACATTTTCACCGATCACCTTTTGCTCGATGCGGATGGCCTCTTGGGCCAACTGCTTCTTGGTGGCCATCTTGCCCTGTTTGGCGAGCAGGGTATTGATGAGG
>JAYTWE010000155.1:0-3222 GCA_043744055.1 Magnetospirillum sp. | reverse complement strand
ACCAAGCTTTCCAGCCTGCACGCCTAGGCCAAAGAATCGAAGGGATCGTTACGATGTCTATTGAAGTCAAAGTCCCCACCCTGGGCGAGTCCGTTTCCGAAGCGACCATCGCCAAGTGGTTCAAGAATGTCGGCGATGCGGTGAAGGCCGACGAGCCGTTGGTCGAGCTTGAGACCGATAAGGTGACCGTCGAAGTCAATGCCTCGTCTTCTGGCACGCTGAGTGAAATCATCGCCGTTGTGGGCGCCACCGTGGAAGTGGGCTCGGTTTTGTGCGTCATCGGTGCCGCTGGCGCCGCGACGGCCAAACCCGCTTCTGCTCCCGCCGCCGCTCCGGCTCCGGCCAAGGCAGCCCCCGCCGCCGCTCCCGCCGTCATGCCTTCAGCCAAGAAGATCGCCGCCGATACCGGTGTCGATACCGCCGCTGTCGCCGGGACCGGTAAGGATGGTCGGGTGACCAAGGGCGACGTGCTCGCCGCCGCCGCTGCTCCGGCTCCGGTTGCCGCGCCCAAGCCTGCCGCTCCGTCAGGCCCGCGCGCCAAGGCCGATCTGGAAGAGCGGGTGAAGATGACCCGTCTGCGCAAGCGCATCGCCGAGCGTCTGAAGGAAGCTCAGAACACCGCCGCCATGCTGACCACCTTCAACGAGGTGGATATGACGGCGCTGTTCGATCTGCGCAACCAGTACAAAGACCAATTCGAGAAGCGTCACGGCACCAAGCTGGGCTTCATGTCCTTCTTCGTGAAGGCTTGCGTCGCTGCTCTGAAGGATTGGCCCGCGGTCAATGCCGAGATCGACGGCGAGGATCTGGTTTACAAGAAGTATTACGATATCGGCGTGGCCGTGGGCACTCCCCAGGGCTTGGTGGTGCCGGTGCTGCGCGGCGCCGATGCGCTGTCCTTCGCCGGGGTCGAGCAGGGTATCGCCGCCCTGGGCAAGAAGGCCCGTGACGGCAAGCTGTCCATGGAAGATCTGACCGGCGGCACCTTCACTATCTCTAATGGCGGCGTTTATGGCTCGCTTATGAGCACCCCCATCTTGAATACCCCGCAATCGGGTATTCTGGGGATGCACAAGGTGCAGCAGCGCCCCATGGTCATGCCTGACGGCTCCATCAAGGCGCGTCCCATGATGTATCTGGCCCTGTCCTACGATCATCGCATCATCGACGGTCGCGAGGCGGTCTCCTTCTTGGTGCGCGTCAAGGAATGCATCGAGGACCCGCAGCGCATCTTGCTGGAGATGTAGGAATATCCATTATCGTCATGGCCGGGCTTGACCCGGCCATCCATGGCCCCCCGGATCAAGTCCGGGGGTGACGCTGGTTAGAAGGGGGCAATCCATGTCCGAGAATTCGTTCGACGTTGTCATCATCGGCGGCGGTCCTGGCGGCTATGTGGCCGCTATTCGCGCCGCCCAGCTGGGGCTGAAGACCGCTTGCGTGGAAAAGCGCGGCTCACTCGGCGGCACCTGCCTCAATGTGGGCTGTATCCCGTCCAAGGCGCTGCTGTCGGCGTCGCATCACTATCACGCCGCCGGTCATGATCTGGCGGCGTTCGGCGTCAAAGTGGGCAAGGTCGAACTCGACCTCGGCGCTATGATGGGCCACAAGGACAAGGTGGTGTCCGACAATACCAAGGGCATCGAATTCCTGTTCAAGAAGAACAAGGTGACCTATGTGATCGGCGCGGGCGAGATCACCGCCCCCGGTCAGATCAAGGTCACGGGCAAGGACGGCGCAAAGACCCTGTCGGCCAAGCACATTATTATCGCCACCGGTTCCGACGTCACTCCGCTTCCTGGTGTTTCTATCGACGAAGAGGTGATTGTTTCGTCCACCGGCGCGTTGACTCTGTCCAAGGTGCCCAAGCATCTGGTGGTCATCGGCGGCGGCGTCATCGGTTTGGAACTGGCCACCGTCTGGGGCCGTCTGGGCTCCAAGATCACCGTGGTGGAATTCCTCGACCGCATCTTGCCGCTCAATGACGGCGAAGTGTCCAAGCAGATGCAGCGCATCCTTGCCAAGCAGGGCATGGAGTTTAAGCTGGGCACCAAGGTCACCAAGGTGGAGAAGAAGGGCAAGAAGGCCATCGTCTCGGTGGAAGCCGCCGCTGGCGGTAAGGCCGAGGATATCGAAGCCGATTGCGTCTTGGTGGCCATTGGCCGCAAGCCTTACACCAACGGTCTGGGTCTGGATAAGATCGGCGTTGCCATGGACCCGCGTGGTTTCATCCAGATCGACGGTCATTTCCGTACCAATGTGGCCGGTGTTTATGCCATCGGCGACGTGGTCGGCGGCGCCATGCTGGCTCATAAGGCCGAGGAAGAGGGCGTCGCTCTCGCCGAAATTCTGGCCGGTCAGCATGGACATGTGAATTACGACGTCATCCCGGCGGTGGTCTACACTTGGCCGGAAGTGGCGGCTGTGGGCAAGACCGAGGAACAGCTGAAGGCCGAGGGCATTGCCTATAAGGCCGGTAAGTTCCCCTTCACCGCCAATGGCCGCGCTCGGGCCATGAACGAAATGGACGGGTTCGTGAAGATTTTGGCCGATGCCACCACCGATAAAGTGTTGGGCGCCCATATCGTCGGCCCCAATGCGGGTGATCTGCTGGCTGAAGTGGTTCTGGCCATGGAATTCGGCGCTGCCGCCGAAGATATCGCCCGGACCTGTCATTCTCATCCCGGTCTGGGTGAGGCGGTCAAGGAAGCCGCCTTGGCGGTGGATGGTCGTCCGCTGCACACCTGATCGCGTTTTAATATCGGCGGGTCACGGACAGTGACTCGCCGGTTATTTCTACTCTGTCGTCTTGAGAATCCGAAAGAACGAAGGGCTCCGCCCTTCACCCGCAAGGGCCTCAGTCCCTTGACCCCATTCCTAATATACCAACGGGATCAAAGGGCCTCGGCCCTTTGCGGGGTTGGGCAGAGCCCATATTCTTTCTCGTGGAGTTTTGTATCTCAGTCAATGCTGAGGCACGTTACTTCAAGAACACCATGCGGCTGCCTTCGGTGAAGTCGCCTGAGGCGGCCAGATCCTTGAAGAAGTTCCGCACCCCAGTGGGGGAGCCAATCAGGCCATTGATGGGGCCAGGGCGCAAGCCTAGGCTATGGGCGCTGAGAAGGCGCTTTTCCGCTTCCTTGGTGGGGGTGAATAGGACCATATCGGCTCCGTCCATCTTGGCCAGCAGGGAGAGGCGGGTCATATCCATGTATTGCACCA
>JAYTWE010000154.1:0-5258 GCA_043744055.1 Magnetospirillum sp. | reverse complement strand
AGCGCATGCGCTCGGCTGCTTCGGTCAGCAATTGCCGCCCAGGTGCATCGAGGGCGACGACCTTTTCCAGCAATTCACCATCGGCCTCGGCGTTACAGCGGGGGAGCAGTCCTTCATAACGTTCGGTTTGAATGGCTCGGGCGGCGACCACGCGGGCGGCGACCTCGGCGGAACCTTCGGCGGGTGGCGGCAAGGAGAGATCGGACGGACTGACGGCGGGGACTTCCACATGCAGATCGATTCGGTCGAACAGAGGCCCTGAAATCTTTGACTGGTAGTCCTGGCCGCATTTTGGGGCTTTGGAACAAGCCAGGGCGGCATCGCTCAAATGTCCGCAACGGCAAGGATTCATGGCTGCGACCAACTGGATGCGGGCGGGATAGGTCACATGGGCATTGGCGCGGGCTACGACGGCGCGGCCTGATTCCAAGGGCTGGCGGAGCGCTTCCAGAGCGCCACGCTGAAATTCCGGCAATTCATCGAGGAACAGCACCCCGTTATGGGCGAGGGAGACTTCACCCGGCCGTGCCCGCATGCCGCCACCCACCAGTGACGGCACGGAAGCGGAATGGTGAGGATCACGGAAAGGCCGTCGTCGCAGCAGACGGCCACCCACCAGATATCCCGCCACGGAATGGATCATGCTGACTTCCAGCGCCTCGGCGGGCGCCAGCGGCGGCATCAGGCCCGGCAGACGTGACGCCAGCATGGATTTCCCCGATCCGGGTGGCCCCATCATCAACAGGTTATGCGCGCCGGCGGCGGCCACTTCCAAGGCGCGCTTGGCGGTTTCTTGGCCTTTGATATCGCGCAGGTCCAGTTGGGGGCCATCATCCTCGGCGATTTCAGGGATTGGAGCGCTCAGGACCTGGCTCCCCTTGAAATGATTGATGAGGGCGAGCAGGGATGGGGGGGCCAGGACTTCAATGCCACCGGCCCAGGCGGCTTCACCACCTTGAGCCGCCGGGCAGATCAATCCCTTTTCGGCGGTGCGGGCGGCGATGGCGGCGGGTAGGACACCCGCCACCGGGGCGATGGAGCCGTCCAGGCCCAGTTCGCCCAGCACAATATATCCAGCCAGTTCATCGGCGGGTAGAACCCCCATGGCGGTCAGCAAACCACAGGCGATAGGCAGATCGAAATGGCTGCCTTCCTTCAGAACATCGGCGGGCGCCATGTTGACGGTAATTCGTTTCGGAGGCAGCGCCAGCCCCAGGGCGTTCAGAGCCGCCCTGACCCGTTCGCGGCTTTCCCCCACGGCTTTGTCGGGCAGCCCGACGATGGTGAAGGCGGGCAGCCCGGCGGCCACCTGAACTTGAACGTCGATGTCGAGCACGTCGATCCCCTGGAAGGCGACGGTGGACGTATGGGTGGTCATGGACGGCAGGTCCTCTTCACGGTCGGGGGTACTGGCGAGGTTGAAATTCACGGTCACCACGAAGTCGCAACGTCGGTCCTCGGGAGTATCCTCATGGCTCTTGTCTCTTAAAGGGCTGGGCCTCAAATACCACAAATTTCTGTGCCTCGGCGATTCCATACGCCGATCGGTAGGCTGCCGAACCATGAAAGCTGCGATGAGGACCAAATGGGATGATGCTGATATAATCTCTTAATAGAAGAGTGCTCATTTTGATCCGGCGGTGTCGGTAAATGCTGCTCCACGTTCGTTACTATGGAGTTGGCTGAGGGTTGGCAGCACCCTTGTACAATATGAAAAATGTATTCAGGGCAGCGTGGATGGCGGTCGATCCCACCTCGGCTGAATCACTCTTCCCGGCGTAGCGGCAAGATGGAGGACCCGGCAGATCTTGATCTACTCCAAGGGTCTGTCAATAAAATAATTAGGAAATAAATCCGCATTGCCGAGAGTGATGACCATGAGCGAAAGAGAGGCCGTAGATATGAGAGAAGGGGGAAGAGGACGCATCGCACCTTTGACTGCTATAGCAGTTACCGGGTGCGGCTGACGCTCTTTCATTCAACCACATTTGCAGTTTTTAAAAGGACGACAACTGCAAATGTGGTCATATTGGCAAAATAATTAAGGATATCAAGATGGTATGGCGAGGCGCCGAGACTCGATGGCATCCCAGATCAGGGACTCGATGCAAACGCCATCGAACCGATCGATCTGCTGAATGCCGGTGGGCGAGGTGACGTTGATCTCGGTAAGGTAGTCACCGATTACATCAATGCCGACAAACACTAATCCTCGGTCCCGTAAGGTGGGTCCGATGGCGGTGCAAATTTCATGGTCTCGGGTGGTAAGCGCGCATTTCTGGGCCATTCCCCCCACATGCAGATTGGAGCGAGCCTCGCCTTCGGCAGGAACTCGATTGACCGCGCCAACCGCGACGCCGTCCACCAAGATGATTCGCTTGTCGCCTTGGCGGACCTCGGGAAGATATTTCTGAACCATCACCGGTTCACGAAACAGCTGGGTGAACATCTCCAGCAGTGAGTTGAGGTTTTCATCACCCGGTTGGATATGAAAGACCCCGGCCCCGCCATTGCCGAACAGCGGCTTGACGATGATATCCCTGAACTCATTGCGGAAATCCAGGATCTGTTCGCGGTCTGACGTGATCAGGGTCGGCGGCATCAACGCGCCGAAATGGGTCACCAGAAGCTTTTCCGGCGCATTGCGGACCTCGGTCGGGTCATTGACCACCAGAGTCTTGGGGTGGATATGGTCCAACAGATGGGTGGCGGTGATATAGGCCATGTCGAAGGGCGGGTCTTGGCGCATCAACACCACATCCATGGTGGACAGGTCCACCAGCTTGGCCTCACCCAAGGTGAAGTGGTCACCCTTGGCGCGGCGCACGCTCAACGGCTGGATGCGGGCGAGAACCTTGCCGTTGCGGAAGGCCAGGTCACGGGGCAGGTAATGGAAGAGGGCATGGCCCCGCTTTTGAGCTTCCAGCGCCAGGACAAAGGTGGAATCGGCGTCGATGTCGATGGAATCGATGGGGTCCATCTGAATGGCGACGGCGAGGCTCATGAAGAAACTCCTTTTCGGGTGGTCAATTCAGCCGACTTTTCAGTTCGGCCAGCAGGGTCTGGGTGCGGGCACGGGCAATGGCATTGGTGGTGCGCGTGATGAATTGCTCCAGTGCCGCCACGGCTCCACTCGGATTATTCAGGCGAAGATGCATCAACCCGGCTTCCCGCCATAACATGGCGGTGTCGGGAGCCACCAGCAAGGTTGCCTCGACCACGGCCAGGGCGCGTTCCATATGGCCGCCGCGCAGCAGGCGCAGTTTGGCTTCATTTTGTAAGCGGACCACCATGTGGCGATTGCTCATGGTGGCATAATGGGCCGGTTCCAGCTCGGCGGCATTGCCCGCGACGGCTTTCAGTAAGCCGCGCATATCCGGGGGTTCCACCACGGCTCCTGACAGAAAAGGATCTAAAATAACCCGCTTCCCATCATCGTCTTCCAGACGGAGGAGAAAATGGGCGGGGAAAGCCAGGAGGTCGGCGCGCAATCCGGCGGAACGCGCCGCATCAATCACGACGACGCTTAACAGACCGGCGATGCCGCACCGTCGATCAATGACCTGCATCAGATTAAGAGAGTCGGCATTGTCGTCCTCTCCGTCTTCTCCATGGAAGTGGTGCTGGTGCGTGATGACGTTGAACAAGATCGCGGCCAATTGCTCGACACCATGGGCATCCTTGGCCTTGTCCCGAATCTCGACGGCTAAGCCATCAAGAAAAGCCAGAT
Organism: Magnetospirillum sp.; assembly: GCA_043744055.1. Lineage (GTDB taxonomy): Bacteria > Pseudomonadota > Alphaproteobacteria > Rhodospirillales > Magnetospirillaceae > Phaeospirillum. The sequence continues at coordinate 1,528 of JAYTWE010000154.1, read as the reverse complement.
AGGGTGCGATTGTGGAGTTGGGGTGTTCGAGAGCCGCGAGAAGCAATAAAGCTTCCGCTGGACGGAGGGCAGAGTCATCCAGCCGGGCCAGGCCGCTCAACTTCACGCGCAGTTCAGCGGCCTTTTTGGGCATTATCCGTTCCGTCTGGAATCGGTTTTGAGGCGAATATGGTTGATGACCCGTTTGACACCACTGACATCGCGGGCATGGGCGATAACCCGGTTCATCTCATTGGAGCTTTGTGCGATGCCAAGGAGATAGACCACGGAATCCGTGACGTCGATAATGTAGTTGATGTTCTTCACATCGGTATCGGTCAGCAGACGGGCCTTCAACTTCTGTTGAATCCAGACGTCATTGGCTTGATCCATGCCCGCTTCGCCGGTGGCATGGACCTGAATTTCGTTGAGGACCTCTTTGACGCCCGCGACCTGCCAGCTGAGGCGCACCGCATCGGCGCGGGCTTGATCGCTGGTGACCACGCCGGTCAGCATGACGCGGCCTTCGCTGATATTCAGAGTGACCTGACGGTACATGTCCACATCGCGGTCAAACCACAAGTGATTGATTTCAACTCGGATTTTGGCATCGTCGATAGCCCCGTCCAGGCCACGTTCCTCGGCGGCGGCGACACCGGCGGTGGCTCCAGCCCCGATTATGGTGGCGGCACACCCAGACAGAGCGCCACCCAGGGCGGCCAGGATCAGCATGGTCAACAGCGGACGAACACGGGTCACGGCAAGGCTCCTCTTTGACGATGATGGCGGCAGTTTAAAGCCGAGCGGATTGGTTCGTCTATTGTTCAAGAGTCAGGTCTCCAGGCGTCAGGAATGTGGCGTGGCAGTCGGTGCGGAGCCAGCAGCATGGCATCAAAGCGTATGGAGCAGTGGGCGAGATCGGCCCGGCGGGCCATAAAGGCAGCGGCGGCGCGTTGGATTCTGCGGCGTTGGTTCGGCCCCAGGGATTCTGCGGCTTCGGCCAGGCTGGCGCGGCTTTTCACTTCGACAAAGACCAAGATATCGCCCCGCTTTGCCACAATGTCGATCTCTCCCGCGCCGGAACCACGGCCACCGGCCACGCCGCGCGCCAAGATGCGATAGAGTTTCAGACGCAGCCAGATCACGGCCAAGGTCTCGGCCAGCTTCCCGCGACGACGGGCCGCTTCCCGCCGTTGTTGCGGGATAGAGGAATTCATTCCTCGTTGCCCCCTCGGAACAGTCGCAGCGCCAATGCATAGACATCACGGCGTGGAGTGCCGGTCTCGGCGGCGATCAGGGCGCTGGCATCCTTCACCGAGGCTCCGCCTTGAACCAAAGCACGCAGTTGTTCCTCCAACTGTGCGGGACCGGCCATGGGGGTCTCGCCGGGGGGGCCGACCACGATGACCACTTCCCCTCTGGGGGGCGCTTCACCATAGCGGGTGGCGAGGTCGACCAAAAGCCCTCGCACAACTTCTTCGTGCATCTTGGTCAGTTCCCGAGTCACCGCCGCCATGCGTTCGCCAAAGACAACGACCATATCGGCCAG
>JAYTWE010000153.1:0-1719 GCA_043744055.1 Magnetospirillum sp. | reverse complement strand
TAGCGACAGGGACGAGCCCGGTCAAAGCAAACACTGGCCCAAGGTATGTTCAACCGAAGATAAGGGGATGGCGGACATTTCTGTTCCGCCGAAATCTTGGGCTCGCAGCACATGCAGCCGTGCCGTGGACGGGGCGAATTTCGCGGCGGGGGTCGGGCCGAACAGTGAAATCAAAGGGATATCGGCGCAAGCCAGCATATGACCGGTGCCGCTGTCATTGGCCAATGCGGCTTTCATGCGGCGGCCCAGGGCGATGGTCAGCATGGGAGAGGCTTTGTCGGTCTGCTGGAGGGGCAGGAGGGCGCTTGGCGCGGCGGAACGGATGGGAGCAACCCAATCCGCCTCGGCTGGTCCCAGCAGAAAGACGGGGACCGCTCCTTTGACAGCAATTGCTTGGGCCAGATCGCAGAACCGCTCCAGCGGCCAGCATTTGTGCTTGCCGCCTGCTCCGGGGGCGAGGCCCACATAAACCGGGCCAGAGGGCAGTAGGCTTTCTGCCAAAGTTTCTACCGCCGGGTCTTGCGGCAGTGGCGCTGGTGGGGCCACGGGGCCGGGGGATGCGGCTTCCAGCAGCCGCATCATCTGAGCCGCCATGGCGGCGGGGCGGTGTCTGCCGGCTGGTTTCGCGTCGGAAAGATGGAAATTGGCGGTGGCGGAGATGAAGCGGGTATGGCGGATGCGCTTCAAGATCAAGGTGGTCAGTAGTCTGCGCTGGGTGTCGATGATAAGGTCAAAGCTGCGGCCGGGCAGGGGATTGCCGAGAAGTTCAAGGACCCGACTGCCGATTCCGGCCTGGTCCATCACCTCGTCGATTAGGCCCAAAACCAGCGGAGCCAGGGTATCGGCATAGACAGTGTGACCCTTGCCCGCCATCCAGGTGATGCGAGATGAGGGAAAGGCGGCGCGTAACGCGCGGATGAAGGGCAGCTTGATGAGGCCGTCGCCGACGGCATCCAGGCCCACATAAACGAGGATGCTCGCGGGGGGGGCCATTTATTCGCTCATGGAGCGGAGCGGGAAGCGGGCGGGACGCCCGTACTCCGTTATAGCGACTAGCCCGTTGAGGGCGCGCCGCTTGTGCGGCGTGAGCCAAGGGCGCGGATGCGCCCGCCCGGCGCTTGAGGGGCAGAAAAGGGGAAACTCAGGCATCTCGGATCAGGGCGCGGTTGCCCTCGACCACCACCCGTCCTTCGGCCAGAAGGCGAAGAGCCTGGGGGAATGCTTTGTGTTCGCGCTCCAGAACGCGGGCGGCAAGGCTGTCTTCGGTATCGGAGGCCAGAACCGGGACTGCTTCTTGGACCAGAATGGGGCCGTCATCCAGGTCCGGGGTGACCAGATGGACGGTACAGCCATGTAGCTTTACTCCGGCCTCGATGGCGCGTTGATGGGTGTGCAGCCCTTTAAATGAGGGCAGCAGCGCCGGATGGATGTTAATCATGCTGCCGCGCCAGGATTCGGTGAAGCCAGCCGATAACAGGCGCATGAATCCGGCGAGACAGACGATCTCGACCCCGGCGGCACGCAAGGCCTTATCCATCTCGGAATCGAAGGCTTCGCGAGAGGAAAATCCCTTATGAGGGATGACCTGGGTGGGCACTCCGGCCGTCTTCGCGCGTTCCAGGGCAAAGACGTCGGGAATATTGGAGATCACCAGGACGATTTCAGCGGGAAAAGCCGGATCGGCGCAGGCATCCAGCAAGGCTTGCAGATTGCTGCCTC
>JAYTWE010000152.1:0-8644 GCA_043744055.1 Magnetospirillum sp. | reverse complement strand
AGCCGGGAACATGGTGGGCGTTTTCCAAAGCCGGATGAGCGGCCGTGGTCAGGATCGAATGGCCCCAGAAATCGTGATTGGCATGGCCGACGAACAGGTCATATCCCAACCAACCCGCGAACATGGCCCCCGTGGCCAGGAACATCAGCGGCAACAGCATAACCGCCGGGCTCTCATGCACATGGGCCATCACATGCTCGTCCGCGCGGGGACGGCCATGGAAGGTCAACAGCAGCAGACGCCAGGAATAGAAGGCCGTCAGGAAAGCAGCGGTGCAACCCAGCCAGTAAGCCCCTTGGCCCGCGATGGTGTGCGAAGCCCAGGCCGCTTCCAAGATCGTATCCTTGGAATAGTAACCCGCGAAGAACGGAACACCGGCCAGAGCCAACGACCCAATCCACATCAGCGCCCAGGTCACCTTCACATGCTTCCAGATGCCGCCCATCTTGCGGAGGTCCTGCTCGTCGCTCATGGCATGGATCACCGATCCGGCACCAAGGAACAGCAGGGCCTTGAAGAAAGCATGGGTCATGAGATGGAAGATAGCGGCCTGATAGGCGGACACGCCGATGGCGAAGAACATATAGCCCAACTGCGAGCAGGTGGAATAGGCGATCACTCGCTTGATGTCGTTCTGAACGCAACCCACCGTCGCCGCGAAGATGGCGGTGGCGGCGCCGACCACGGTGACTACGGTCAGCGCGGTATCGGAAAATTCGAACAGCGGGCTCATCCGAGCCACCATGAACACACCGGCGGTCACCATGGTGGCGGCGTGGATCAAGGCGGAAACCGGGGTCGGGCCTTCCATGGCGTCGGGCAACCAAGTGTGCAGCCCCAGCTGGGCCGACTTGCCCATGGCTCCCACGAACAGCAGAAGACAGCAAATGGTGATAGCGTGCCACTGGACACCGAAGAAGGTCACTGTGTCGTTGGCCTTGTCCGGGGCGGCGGCGAAGATGGTGTCGAGGCCAACCGAGCCGAACATGAAATAAACGCCGAAGATACCCAGGGCGAAACCGAAATCCCCCACCCGATTGACCACGAAGGCCTTGATGGCGGCGGCGGAAGCCGAGGGCTTCTCGTACCAGAAGCCGATCAGCAGGTAAGAGGCGACACCGACGCCTTCCCAGCCGAAGAACATCTGAACCAGATTGTCCGAGGTCACCAGCATCAGCATGGCGAAAGTGAACAGCGACAGATAGCTCTGGAACCGGGCGATGGAGGTATCGTGGCTCATATAGCCGACGGAATAGACGTGCACCGCCGCCGAGACCCAGGTCACCACGATCAGCATCACGGCGGTCAAGGTATCCACCTTCAACGACCACGATACGTTCATGGTGCCGGACTGAATCCAGTCGGCGATCACCACGGTTTCCGGGTGGCCGCCCAGGGCCACCTTCTGGAAGATCAGACCCGCCAGAACGGCGGAGATCAGAAGCAGACCGCAGGTGATGATCTGCGCGCCCCTGTCACCGATAAAGCGGCCGAACAGGCCAGCGATTGCGGCGCCCAGCAGCGGAAGGAATACGGTTGCAGTAATCATCCGCGTCTACCCCTTGAGCTGGCTGATTTCTTCCACCGCGATAGAACCGCGATTACGGAAGAAGACGACGACGATGGCAAGGCCGATAGCGGCTTCAGCCGCGGCCACGGTCAGAATGAACATGGCGAACACCTGACCGACCAGATCGTTCAGATAAGACGAGAACGCCACGAAATTGATATTGACCGCCAGCAGCATCAGCTCGATCGACATCATGATGACGATGACGTTCTTGCGGTTCAGGAAGATTCCCATCACGCCCAGCGTGAACAGAATCGCCGCCACCGACAGATAGTGGGAGAGACCGATTTCGAACATCAGATGCCCCTCCCCGTCTGAACCTTGCGCAGCTCAACCGACTTGGACGAGCGATTGACCTGATCGGCGATGACCTGCTTGCGGACACCGGTACGCTTGCGGTGGGTCAGCAAGATGGTGCCGATCATGGCAACCAGCAAGACCAGTCCCGATGCCTGGAACAGGTAGACGTAATTGGTGTAGATGAGCTTGCCCAGCGCCACGGTATTGCTGGCCTGATCCAGGCTTGGCGTCGGCGCCTTCATCAGCGCCTCCACATCGGGCGCGAAAGCCCAACCGCCGAACATGGCCAGCAACTCCACCAGCAGAACCACGCCGATCAGCGCGCCGGTCGGCAGATATTGCAGAAATCCCTCGCGGAACTCGACCTGATTGATGTCGAGCATCATCACCACGAACAAGAACAGGACCGCCACCGCGCCCACATAGACCACCACCAGCACCATGGCGAGGAATTCCGCGCCCAACAGCAGGAACAAACCCGATGCATTGAAGAAGGCGAGAATAAGCCAGAGCACGGAATGGACCGGATTACGCGACGAGATGACCATCACCCCGCTCGCAACCGCCAGACCGGCAAACATGTAGAAGATCAGAGCCGTGAACATGCCTTTTCCCCTGTCACCGGTACGGCGCGTCGGCGGCGATGCGGAAGGCCAATTCGACCTCCCACCGATCGCCGTTGGCGAGCAACTTGGACTTGTTATACATGAGTTCCGCCCGTGTCTCGGTGGCGTACTCGAAATTCGGACCTTCGACAATGGCATCCACCGGGCAGGCCTCCTGGCACAAACCACAATAGATGCACTTGGTCATGTCGAGATCATAGCGACGCGCCCGCCGGGAACCGTCATCGCGAGGCTCCAGCTCGATGGTGATGGCCTGGGCCGGGCAGATGGCTTCGCACAGCTTGCAAGCGATGCAGCGCTCTTCACCATTGGCATAGCGACGCAAGGCATGCTCGCCCCGGAAGCGCGGGCTCAACGGCCCCTTTTCATAGGGGTAGTTGATGGTGACCTTAGGCTTGAACATATAGCGCAACGTCACCGCCAAGCCTTGAACCAGCTCGACCAGTAGGAATGCGCGCGCGGTGCGGTCGAAGAACGACATCGCTTTTCTCTCCTTAACCCTGGTTCGGCAGCCAGCCGAAAGCGGTCAATACGCTTGCGGTCAGCACCAACCAGAACAGTGAGAACGGCAGGAACACCTTCCAACCCAACCGCATCAGCTGATCGTAGCGATAGCGGGGGAAGGTGGCGCGAACCCACAGGAATATGAACATCACAAAGCAGATCTTCAAAATGAACCAGACGATGCCGGGAATGAAGGTCATGCCAAACGGAGCCAGCCAGCCGCCGAGGAACAGAATGGAGGTCATGGCCCCCATCAGCAGCATGTTGGCGTATTCACCCAAGAAGAACAGGGCGAAGGCCATGGACGAGTATTCCACGTTGTAACCGGCCACCAGCTCGGCTTCCGCCTCGGGAAGATCGAAGGGCGAACGATTGGTCTCGGCCAGACCGGAAATCAGGAACAGAAAGAACATGGGCAGATGCGGAATGATGAACCACACCTTGGTCTGCGCCATGACGATGTCGCTCAGATTAAGCGAGCCCACCGTCAGCAGCACTGAAATCATCACGAAGCCGATGGAGACTTCATAAGACACCATCTGCGCCGCCGAACGAAGACCACCCAGGAAGGCGTATTTGGAGTTGGACGCCCAACCCGACATGATGATGCCGTACACACCCAAGGACGAGATGGCAAAAACATAGAGAATGCCAACATTGATGTCCGCCAACACCCAGCCCTTATCGAAGGGGATTACCGCCCAGGCCACCAGAGCCAGGAAGAAGGTAATCATAGGAGCGCCGATGAACACCGCAGGATTGGCGGCGGTGGGCAGCACCAGTTCCTTGACGAACAGCTTCAAGCCGTCGGCCATGGGTTGCAGCAGACCAAAAGGTCCAACCACGTTGGGACCCTTTCGCAGCTGCATGGCGCCGATCACCTTGCGCTCGGCATAGGTGAGGTAAGCCACCGCGATCAGCAGGGGCAAGACGATGGCGACGATCTGAACGACGATTACGATCAGACGCCAGAGGAAGGGGGGCAGCAGCCCGGCCAGAAGATCAACCATGGGTCCCCGTCTTCTTGTGCTTGTGGTTGCAACCACCGCCGAAGGCTGCCGTGCATTCCGCCATGGTCTTGGAGGCGCGGCTGATCGGGTCGGTCATGTAGAAATTGTCGATATTGCTGACCAGGGCTTCATCGGAGACCGAGCCTTCGGCTCCGAAGCTTCCCCAGGCAGCGGCCGTCACCTCGCCGATGGCGGCGAAGACCGGGCTGGCCTTGACCAGATGCTCGCGCACGCTTTTGAGCGAGTCATAGGCCAGCGGCTTGCCCAGCGCGTCGGACAGGGCGCGGACGATGCGCCAATCCTCCTTGGCCTCGCCGGGCGGGAACACCGCCAGACGGGTCTGCTGGGCGCGGCCCTCCAGATTAACGTAGGTGGCGCTCTTTTCCGTATAGGCGGCACCGGGCAAGATCACATCGGCGCGATGAGCACCAGCATCGCCGTGGGTGCCCTGATAGACCACGAAGGCCTTGCCCAGCGCGCCCATCTCGACCTCGTCGGCCCCCAGCAGGAACACCGCCTGAATATCCCCCTTACCGGCTCCGGCGACGATGGCATCGGCATCCTTGCCCCCGGCACCGGGCACGAAGCCCAGATCCAGGCCACCGACACGAGCGGCGGCGGTGTGCAGCACGTTAAAGCCGTTCCAACCATCCTTCACCAGACCGCACGCCTCGGCCAGCTTGCGGGCCAGCCCCAGGATCACGGCGCCATCGGCGCGGGACAAAGCGCCCTGCCCGATGATGATGGCGGGCTTGGAGGCGGATTTCAGCACCTCGAAGAAGGGATGCTTCCCTTCTGCCATATCCTTCAAGATCGAAGCCGAGTCGCCCAGATGGTCGTATTTATAGGTCAGATCGCCCTTATGGCCGATCCGAGCGATCTTGAACCCGCCCTTTTGCCATCGCTTACGGATGCGAGCATTCAGAACCGGGCTTTCCTTGCGGGGATTGGTCCCGATCAGCAAGAGAGCATCAGACTGCTCGATCCCGGCCGCCGTGCTGTTGAACAGATAGGAGGCGCGCACATTCGGGTCCAGCTTGGCCCCATCCTGGCGGCAATCCAAATTGACCGAGCCCAGCGAGGCCAGCAGATCCTTATAAGCCACCATAGCCTCGGCATCGGCCTGATCGCCCGCGATGGCGGCGATCTTGGAGCCGTCCAGGCCTTTCAACTTGGCGGCGATGGCGGCCAGGGCCTCGGGCCAAGTCACCGCCACCAGCTTGCCGTCCTTACGGACATAGGGGCGATCCAGACGCTGGCGCTTCAAGCCGTCCACCGCAAAGCGCGAACGATCCGACAGCCATTCCTCGTTCACGTCCTCGTTGACGCGAGGCAGGACGCGGATGACTTCGTTGCCACGGGTATCGACCCGGATGGAGGCGCCCAGCGCATCCATGGCATCGACGCTTTCGGTCTTCTTCAGTTCCCAGGACCGGTAAGTGTAAGAGGCTGGCTTGTTGGTCAGCGCCCCCACCGGGCAAAGGTCGATCAGGTTACCCGACAATTCCGAAGACACCGCCGCACCCACATAGCGGGTGATTTCCATATGCTCGCCACGGCCCAAACCGCCCAGCACCGGAGTGCCCGCGATTTCCGAGATGAAGCGAACACAACGGGTGCACTGGATGCACCGGGTCATCATGGTCTGGACCAGGGGGCCGTAATCCTTGTCCGGCACGGCGCGCTTGCCTTCCTGGCAGCGGCCCGTGTCGGAACCATAGGCCATGGCCTGATCTTGCAGATCGCACTCGCCGCCCTGATCGCAGATGGGGCAGTCCAGCGGATGATTGAGCAGCAGGAATTCCATCACGCCCTGACGCGCCTTGCGCACCGTCGCGGTATTGGTCTTCACCACCATGCCTTCCCCCACCGGCATGGCGCAAGACGCCACCGGCTTGGGCATTTTTTCCACTTCCACCAGGCACATGCGGTAATTGCCCGCGATGGCGAGGCGCTCGTGGTAGCAGAAGCGCGGGATCTCGATACCGAGCAGATCGGCGGCCTGGATAATAGTGGCTCCGGCCTCGACCTCGATTTCCCTGCCGTCAATGGTCAGCTTGGGCATTGCCGTCTTCTCTCTTCTCAGGCCGCGCGGGTCTTGGCTAGGCGCTCTTTGATCCGACGTTCCATCTCGGGACGGAAGGTGCGGATCAACCCCTGAACCGGCCAAGCGGCCGCATCGCCCAGGGCGCAGATCGTATGACCTTCGATCTGCCGGGAGATTTCCTCCAGCAGGTCGATTTCAGATAGTTCAGCATCGCCAGTGGCAATCCGGGCCATCATGCGGGCCATCCAGCCGGTGCCTTCACGGCACGGAGTGCACTGACCGCAGCTTTCATGCCAGTAGAACTTGGACAACCGGGCGATACCGCGAACCAGATCGGTGGACTTGTCCATGACGATCACGGCGGCCGTGCCTAATCCGGAACGCATGGCGCGCAGCGCGTCGAAGTCCATGGTGACCTCCTCGCACTGGGTCTTATTCAGCATGGGAACCGAGGACCCGCCGGGGATGATGGCCAGCAGGTTGTCCCAGCCGCCACGCACGCCACCAGCATGCTTCTCGATGAGCTCCTTCAGCGGGATGCCCATCTCTTCTTCCACATTGCACGGCGTATTCACATGGCCGGAGATGCAAAACACCTTGGTTCCGGTGTTGTTGGGCTTGCCCAGACCGGCGAACCAAGCGGCGCCGCGACGCAAAATGGTCGGAGCCACCGCGATGGATTCCACATTGTTCACCGTGGTCGGGCAGCCATAGAGGCCGACACCCGCCGGGAATGGCGGCTTCAGGCGGGGCTGGCCCTTCTTGCCTTCCAGGCTTTCGATCAGCGCCGATTCCTCGCCGCAGATATAAGCACCGGCACCGCGATGGACATAAACCTCACAATCCCAGCCTGAACCACAGGCGTTGGGACCGAGCAGACCGGCGGCGCGCGCTTCGTCGATAGCGATATTAAGATGCTCGGCTTCACGGATAAACTCGCCGCGAATATAGATATAGGCCGCATGAGCCCCGATGGCGAAGGCTGCGATCAGCGCGCCTTCGATCAGCTTATGCGGGTCGAACCGCATCATCTCGCGGTCCTTACAGGTCCCGGGCTCGCCTTCATCGGCGTTGATGACCAGATAATGGGGGCGCACACCCTCGGTCTTGGGCATGAAAGACCACTTCACCCCGGTGGGGAAGCCCGCGCCGCCACGACCGCGCAGACCGGAATTCTTCATCTCGTCGATGATCCAGTCACGGCCCTTGGCCAGAATCTCCTTGGTCCCGTTCCAGTCGCCCCGAGCCTTCGCTCCGGCCAGACGCCAGTCGTGCAGACCGTAGAGATTGGTGAAGATCCTATCTGTATCGCGCAGCATCAGGCCTTCTCCCCCTGGAACTTAAGTTCGGTGAGGCTGGTGGGACCACCGGCGGGGCACGAGAATTGACGGCCGTTCTGGGGACCCGGCTTGGGGGTCTCGCCGCGCATGAAAGCGTCCAACACCGCCTTGGTGCTGGCCGCGTCCAGATCCTCGTAATAATCGTCGTTGATCTGCATCATGGGCGCATTGACGCAAGCCCCCAGACACTCCACCTCGGACAGGGTGAACAGACCATCCTTGGTCATATCGCCGAAATCCACCCCCAACGTGTCCTTGGCGGCGGCGACCACGTCGTCGGAGCCGCGCAGCATGCAAGGCAGATTGGTGCAGACCTGGACGTGGAACTTACCCACCGGCTTGCGGTTGTACATGGTGTAGAAGGTCGCAACCTCTTCCACCCGGATGGGGGCCATGTCCAGCATCTCAGCGATGACTTCCATAGCGGCGCGGCTGACCCAGCCGTCCTGGCGCTGGGCCAGATCGAGCAAGGGCATCACGGCGCTCTGCTGGCGTCCGGCGGGATATTTAGCGACGAAGGCCTTGGCCTTTTCCAGATATTCGGCCGTGAAGGCGAAGCTGGTGGGTTCGTGATTCATGTCACTCATCGGTCGATCTCGCCGAAAACGATGTCGATGGAGCCGATATTGGCCACCACGTCAGCCAGCATGTGTCCCTTGGACATCATCTCAAGAGCTTGAAGGTGGACATATCCCGGCGGCCGGATCTTACAGCGATAGGGTTTGCCGGTGCCGTCGGAAATCAGATAGACGGCGAACTCGCCCTTAGGAGCCTCGATGGCCGTGTACACTTCGCCAGCCGGGACATGGAAGCCCTCGGTGAACAGCTTGAAGTGATGGATCAGCGATTCCATGGAGCGCTTCATCTCGGCGCGCTTGGGCGGGGTGATCTTGTTGTCTTCCACCTTGACCGGGCCGCCGGGCATCTTGGCGATGCACTGCTTCATGATCTTGATGGACTCGCGCATTTCCAGCACGCGGACCAGATAGCGATCATAACCATCGCCGTTCTTGCCCACCGGAATTTCAAAGTCCATCTGGTCATAGACTTCGTAAGGCTGCGCCTTGCGCAGATCCCAGGCAATGCCCGAGGCACGCAGATTCGGTCCCGTGAAGCCCCAGTCCAGCGCCTGTTCGGCGGTGACGATGCCGATATCGACGACACGCTGCTTGAAGATACGGTTTTCGGTGGCCAAGGTCTCGATATCATCGAGAACCGCCGGGAAGGTCTCGCACCACTCGGCGATG
>JAYTWE010000151.1:0-1755 GCA_043744055.1 Magnetospirillum sp. | reverse complement strand
GCGCCGACAACGCTATCGCCTTGGCTCAGACTCCCAACTGGGACCGCTTTCTGACCCAATATCCCCATGCGCTGCTGGCCAGTTCGGGACTTCAGGTGGGGCTTCCTGATGGACAGATGGGCAATTCCGAGGTCGGACATATGAATCTGGGGGCCGGGCGGGTGGTGATGCAGGACCTGCCGCGCATCGACAGTGCCGTGGCCGACGGTTCGCTGGCCCGCAATCCGGGTCTGTTGGATATGATCGCCAAGGTGAAGGCCGCCGGTGGAACCTGCCATCTGATGGGCTTGCTCAGCCCCGGCGGCGTTCATTCCCATCAAGATCATCTGGCGGCATTGGCCCGCACCATCGCCGATGCCGGTGTCCGCGTCGCGGTGCATGCTTTCCTCGATGGCCGTGACGTGCCGCCCTCTTCCGCCAAGGAATATGTGGAGCGCTTCGAGGCCGCCATCAAAGGCCATGACGCCGTCATCGCTACCATTTCCGGTCGCTACTACGCCATGGATCGCGACAAACGCTGGGACCGGGTGCAACTGGCCTGGGCCGCCATGGTGGAGGGTCAGGGGCAGACGGCTTCTGATTCCCTAAGCGCTGTCGGCCAGTCCTACGCTGCCGGTAAGACCGACGAATTCGTTCTGCCCACCGTGATCGCCGGTTATGGCGGCATGAAGGATGGCGACGGTTTGCTGATGGGGAACTTCCGCGCTGATCGGGCGCGGGAGATTCTGGCCTGTCTGGCGGACCCGGCCTTTGACGGCTTTGATCGGGCGCGACAGGTGAACTTCGCCGCCCGGTTGGGGCTGACGGAGTATTCCAAGGATCTGAATGCTTTGTTCGGGGCTTTGTTCCCGGCGGAATCCCTGTCCAACATCTTGGGCGAAGTCCTCAGTCAGGCCGGGCTGAAGCAGTTGCGCATCGCCGAGACCGAGAAATACGCGCACGTCACCTTCTTCTTCAACGGCGGGCGCGAGATGGTCTTCCCCGGTGAAGAACGTATTTTGGTGCCCAGCCCCAAAGTCGCCACCTATGACCTCCAGCCGGAGATGTCGGCGGCGGAGGTCACCGACAAACTGATCGGGGCCATCGAAAGTGGCAGCTTCGATGTGGTGGTGGCCAATTACGCCAATGGCGACATGGTCGGCCATACCGGATTCCTTGCCGCCGCCATTACCGCCGCTCAGACGGTGGATGCCTGCCTGGGACGGTTGGAAACGGCGGTAAAGGCTGCTGGCGGCGTCATGCTGGTGACTGCCGATCATGGCAATGCCGAACAGATGAAGGACCTGGAAACCGGCCAGCCTCATACGGCGCATACGACCGGGCCGGTTCCGGCGGTGCTGGTCGCGCCGCCTATCGGCATTACCGGCCTTCACGATGGCAGACTGGCCGATGTGGCGCCGACTCTGCTGGCGCTGTTGGGATTGGCGCAGCCGGATGAGATGAACGGCGTGTCCTTGCTGGAGCCTGACACTGGGAACCCTCGTGCGCGGGCTTAATCCCCTTATCTTGACATTACTCCTGCTCGTGGGCGGGACGGCGCCGGTCCTGGCCACCTGGGATCGGCCGGTGGATGCCGGTCAGCGGCTGAAAGAGCTGGAAGGCCAGCTGGAGCGCACCCGCGCCGAGCATGACGAGATTAAATCCAAGGCTGCCGGTTTGGCCGAGGAGACCACCCGGTTGCGCACCGATATGGTCAAGGCCGCCCGCGCGGCTCAGGAAAATGAGGAACTGCTGTCCGAGCTGGAGATTCAACTG
>JAYTWE010000150.1:0-3374 GCA_043744055.1 Magnetospirillum sp. | reverse complement strand
CGGTGGTCGGCGGATGATGGTCAAACCAGGCCAGCACCTCGGCATTGGGAGTGGCGGCAGTGATGGATTCCTCGGCTCGCTTCACCAGCTGTGTCATCAGCGGCCAGTCTGGATTGGAATCAATGAAGGCGGTCAACTTGGCGAAATCCGCCTCGGAACGACCGGAAACATAAGCCATCCAGGTCACCAGCAAAGGGGCAACCTTGACCCGCGACTGACGCGCGGTCCGCAAAGCCTCGTCAAAACGATCTTTCTTGGCGGCGGCGACCGCTTGCCGTGCAAGGCTCAAATCACCGGATAAGGCCTGGGCATGAGATGGAGACAGCCCACCGATCAGGACGCCTGCGGCAATACTTAATACGACGAGAAATACCTTCACTGGGAACGACCCTGACCTGACTGCCGAACGAGCCAAGCATATTAGAGGGCCAATGCAATGGCTTTCAAGCCGAACCAGCCTCCAACACCCCATCGCGCACATGAAGCATACGATCGAAGCGGTCGAAGATCTTCTCGTCATGGCTGACCACCAGCACCGTGGCCGCCTGTTCGCAAGCAACCTTGCGCAGCAGATCCATGACGATGGCCGCCCTTTGAGAGTCCAAAGCGGCAGTAGGTTCGTCGGCCAAGATCAGCCGGGGCCGATTGGCAAGGGCTCGGGCGATGGCCACACGCTGGGCCTCGCCGCCCGACAACTGGGATGGAGACGCCTTGGCGCGGTTCCCCACCTCCAGGTAATCCAGCAATTCATCCGCTCTCTCGCGGGCCTCCAGACGGCTTCGTCCCGCCAGCTCCAGCACGACAGCGACATTATCTCGACTATTAAGAAACGGCAGCAAGTTGTGGAATTGAAATATGAATCCTATTTTATCGAGGCGAAGTCGGCGTAAATTCCCTCCGGTCGGCCTTGCATCGAAGACCAAGTCTCCATCGAGAGCCATGCGGCCTCGGCTGGGCTCGATGACGCAGCCGATAATGTTCAACAATGTACTTTTACCCGATCCGCTTGGCCCCAGAAGACCCACAACCTCGCCGGGATAAAGCGACAAGCTGATATCACGCAGCGCATCGACGCGGGCTTCCCCTTCTCCGAAATGCTTGGCGATCCCGGTCAGCTCCGCCAGAGGTGTTGGAGTGGCCATTCTCAGCCTCCCAACGCGGCGGCGGGTTCGATGCGCAACGCCAGCCGTACCCCCAGACTGCTGGCGAGAACACAAACCAGCAATACGACCAGCCCCAACACCGCGGCATCCTCGTTCATTAACAACACCCGGCGGGGAAATTTATCGGCAACCAAGGTGACCAAGCTCCAACCAAAGCTGAATCCGATAGCTCCCATGGCCAAGGCCTGTTGTAAAATCAGGCCGACGATGACCCGGTCAGGAGCCCCGATCAGCTTCAAGGTCGCGATATCACGCATTTTGTCCATGGTCATGGTGTAGATAATCAAAGCAATGACCACCGCCGAAACCGCCATCAGCACCATTGTGAACAAGCCGATCTGACGACGAGCTTTTTCAACCACGGACTGGATTAAAATGGCTTCCTGTTGAGACTGGGTGTTGGTGCCAAGATGTTTCCAGCGTCCGATCTCTCGCGATACCGATTCCGGCGCTATTCCGGGCAACAGGCGCGCCACCACCGTATTGATGGTGTCGGTAGCGGGCGGCGGGGCGCCTCTTGCCTGATCGCGGCGATAGGTCGAAGGCTTGGGCAGGAACTGAATGTCTTGAGCATCGCGTAAACTAAGGAATAAGACCGGATCGCCGCCGGTGGACACATGATGGCGGGTCAATCCGACGATAAGGTAATCGTCACGGCCCAGCCTGATTCTGGCTCCCAGAGACAGGCCTGCTCGGATATCAATAACCGCCTCACCATGTCGGCCCGCGATGGAGCGCCCCTCGGCCATGGCGGCGGGACCGCCCATGCGTCCCGGCTCATAGCCCACAACCTGAAGCCGAAGCGGCTTTCCGTCATGGAGGGTCTCCACCGTTTGATAGGTTACGGCCCCCGCTTCGGCCACGCCGGGAACACGAGCGACCATTTCGCGGGTGTCGCCGGGCATGCGCGACGCCTCGGCGAAGGGGCCTCGTGTCCCCGCCTCCACCACCCACAAATGGGCGGCGGGGGCTCGCACCAGCGACAAAGCATCGTCAACCAGGCCCCGATAAATGCCGATCATGGACAGAACCACGCCCAGCAACAGCGACAGACCAAGACAGGTCAGCAGAAATCGCCCCAATTTGTGGCGGATATCACGAAATGCCAGATTCATGGAGCAGCCTCGGTCATCCGCACCGAACGCCCTTCCGTCAATTCCGACGTAAGTCGAGTAACCACATGCGCGTCGTCTGGCAGATCGCCCGCCACCTCCAGCCGCCCATCCAAGGTGCGATGGGCGAACATGATCTTTCGCCGCGCCAGCTTGCCAGCCTCCACCGTCCAGACCAATCCCTGACGCCCATCAAACCCTTCGATGGCGGCCACGGGAACCAACAGGGCGTGCTCCAGTCGTGCGGTGTCAATCACCACCTCGGCCTGTTCGCCAAGATGCTGCGGGCAGTCGGAGCAAGCGATATAGATGCGTCGCTCTTCGGTGGTGCGGTCGCTTTCAATATCAATTCGCGTCACGGTTCCGCTGAATCTTTTGGCGGGGGCTGACCGCAGCCGGACTTCGGCCCGCTGTCCCGGCGAGACTCCGCCAGCCAGAGTCTCATCCACATAAGCCAGAACCCAGACCGTTGCCGGATCATAGAAGGTGAACACCGATTCTCCAGTCGCCACCACGCTGCCCAATTCCCGAGACCGCAAGGCAATCCGGCCATCATAAGGCGCAGCCAGGGTATGACGAGCCAAGAGAACTTCATTCAGGTCCAATTGAGCACGGGCATCGGCCAAGCTGGCCAGAGCCAAAGCCACCTCGGCATTGGCGGCCTGGGCATCAGCCCCCGCCCCCACCGCCGCCGCATGGGCATCGCCAAAGGTTTCCTCGCTGACCGTCCCCGATGCCACCAGGGATTTGCGGCGCTGGCTGACCCGCTCCTTCTGAGCCCGATTCGCCGTCGTCTTGGCGACAATGGCCCGAGCCGAGACCGATTGCGCCATGGCCTTGTCGAACAAGGCCCGCGCCGCCGCCACTTTGGCTCTTTGTTCGGCATCATCCAGACGGGCCAGAACCGCCCCCTTGGGAACCGTCTCCCCCGCATCGGCGCGAAGATCGACCAAAGTCCCGGCAACAGCAAAGCCCAGCTTGGACGAGACCTTCGCCTCGATGGTGCCCAGGCCATAAACGCGGATCGGAACATCGGAAGAAAGGGATGCAACCTCTACCGTCAGCCCCCCGCCAATCATGCGGAAAAGCGCAAAGACGG
>JAYTWE010000149.1:0-2262 GCA_043744055.1 Magnetospirillum sp. | reverse complement strand
TGCACCCATACCGGTTTTCGAGACCGGCGCATTCGACCACTCTGCCACCCCTCCGCAGGGGCATCGTTCCCCCGGTCGTCGGGGAGGCGCGAAAAATAGCGCAAAGGTCAGACCGAAGCAACCCGCTTTACGGCAGGCGGGTGAAATGCCTCGGCACCGACCGCGCCCGTTTTTAGCGGGGCGCGATCACCATGACCATCTGGCGGCCTTCCATCTTGGGAATTTGCTCGACCTTGCCGAGGGCGTCCAGGTCTTCCTTGACCTTTTCGAGCACTTTCATGCCCAGGTCCTGGTGAGCAAGTTCACGACCGCGGAAGCGCAGCGTAACCTTAACCTTGTCGCCTTCTTCAAGGAACTTAATCATACTGCGCATCTTAACGTCATAGTCATGATCGTCAATGTTTGGCCGCAGCTTGATTTCCTTGACTTCAATAACCTTCTGCTTCTTGCGCGCAGCATTCTTTTTCTTCTGGTCTTCGTACTTGAACTTTCCGAAATCCAGAATTTTGCACACAGGCGGGTCGGCATTGGGAGAGACTTCGACCAGATCAAGGCCAGCTTCTTCAGCCATGGTCAGACCCTCGCGCAGGGTCACGACTCCGATCATTTCTCCATCGGCACCAACAAGGCGGATAGAGCGCACATCGATCTCACGGTTGACGCGGGGCCCATCGTTCTTGGGCGGCGTCTGCATCGGTGGTCTAGCTATTTAACAATCTCCATGTTTTCGAGGAGCCCGACAGGCCCGGCGCGCAGTTCGCGGGCGGCCCCATCGGTCCAGTCAACCACCCCATTGCATCACGCAGGCGGGGTAGCTTCGCTTGCAAGTGTAGCGACTGCTTGATCCAGCGCAACAATTTCTTGGTTCTGACTTCCCAGGCGACGCATGGCGACCGAGCGGTTTTCGGCCTCGCGCTTGCCCACCACCAGCATCACCGGCACCTTGGCGACAGAATGTTCGCGGACCTTGTAGTTGATTTTTTCGTTCCGCAGATCAAGTTCAGCACGGAGTCCGGCCGCTTTCAGGGTCGCTTGAACCTCACGGGCGAAGTCGTCGGCTTCCGAGACGATGGTCGCGACCACCACTTGGGTCGGGGCCAGCCACAAGGGGAAACGCCCGGCGTGATGTTCGATCAAGATGCCGAGGAAGCGCTCGAACGAACCCAAAATGGCGCGATGAAGCATGACGGGGCGCTTGCGGGTGCCGTCTTCTCCCACATAAGACGCATCCAGTCGTTCGGGAAGGACGAAGTCCACCTGCAAGGTGCCGCACTGCCAGTCGCGGCCGATGGCGTCGCGCAACACGAATTCCAGCTTCGGACCATAGAAGGCGCCTTCGCCTGGATTGAGGATGGTTTCCAGGCCAGCGGCCTTGGACGCTTCCAGCAGGGCTGATTCAGCCTTGTCCCAGGTCTCGTCCGACCCGGCCCGCTTGGCCGGACGGTCGGAGAATTTGACCCGGACATCGGTAAAGCCGAAATCGGTATAGACCTCCTTCAGCAATTGGCAGAAGGCGATGGTCTCCGAGGTGATCTGATCCTCGGTGCAAAAGATATGCGCATCATCTTGGGTAAACGCGCGCACCCGCATGATGCCATGCAAAGCACCCGACGGCTCGTAGCGATGGCACGAGCCGAATTCGGCCATGCGCAGCGGCAAGTCGCGATAGCTCTTGATCCCCTGACGGAAGATCTGCACGTGGCAGGGGCAGTTCATGGGCTTCACCGCCAGATGGCGTTCATCTTGGGTGGTGATGGTGAACATGCTTTCGGAGAATTTGTCGGCGTGGCCCGAGGCTTCCCACAAGGAGAAGTCCACCAGCTGCGGCGTCTTGACCTCTTTGTAGTCATTGGCTTCCAGCCGACGGCGCATATAGGCCTCGACGGCAAGGTAGAGCGTCCAGCCCTTGGGATGCCAAAACACGCTTCCCGCGGCTTCTTCTTGCTGATGGAACAGCGCCATTTCCCGACCAATCCGGCGATGGTCGCGCTTTTCCGCTTCTTCCAGCATGGTCAGGTAGCCGTCCAGGTCCTTTTTGTCGAACCAAGCGGTGCCATAGATGCGCTGAAGCATCTCGTTGCGGGAATCGCCGCGCCAATAGGCACCGGCCAGCTTCATCAGCTTGAACGCCTTGCCCAGCTTGCCGGTCGATGGCAGATGGGGGCCACGGCACAGGTCGATGAAGGCGCCCTGGCGATAGAGGCCAATCTTCTGATCGGACGGGATCGAAGCGATGATCTCGGCCTTGTATGTCTCGCCGAG
>JAYTWE010000148.1:0-17553 GCA_043744055.1 Magnetospirillum sp. | reverse complement strand
GAACGAAAGATAGCGACACGGACCACGCCATTCTGAGTGCTGCGCCAACCATCAAGAGCCGTCATGCGCGGGCTTGTCCCGCGTACCCACGCCGTTCCATCAGCATTTTGCCAGACGGAAGGGCGTGGATGGCCGGGACAAGCCCGGCCAAGACGATGGAATTAACCAATTCGAAATCTGGGTTCGTTGCCCTGAATTAACCTGCCAGCGGGGTCATTTTCTTACCATAGCCGCGCGGCGTATAGGTCCAGGTCCGGCCCCCCGCCGTGAAGCTGCGGGTTTCGGAATTGCCCACCACCACCATGGTCAGCATATCCACTTTATCGGGGGATAATTCACCCAGGGTAATGACCTCGACCGTTTCGCCCGGTCGGCCGAGTTGGCGGGCCAGGATCACCGGAGTCTCCGGGGGGCGCCCGGTCAAAAGGATATCGCGGGCGCGCGGCAATTGGTCGCGGCGGCGATTGGATACCGGATTGTAAAAGCAGACCACGAAATCGGCGGCTGCGGCGGCCTTCAGGCGGGCCTCGATACTGTCCCAAGGCGTCAGCAGGTCCGACAGCGAGATGGTGCAGAAGTCGTGGTTGACCGGAGCGCCCGCACGGGCGGCGGCGGCTTGCAGGGCGGATATGCCGGGAACCACGATGATTTCCACCCGGTTCCAATCAGGCTTGTTCTGACGGTCCAGCAGTTCGAAGACCAGGGTCGCTAAGGCATAGATGCCGGGATCGCCGGAACAGACCAGCGAGACCACTCGACCTTCGGCCGCCAATTCCAGGGCGATCCGGGCGCGGGCTTCTTCTGCGCCCAATGCGCTTTCATGGCGCATTTTCCCGGAGACGGCGGGGCCAAGCAGGTCCAGATACATGCCGTATCCCACCAGATCGCCGGATGCGGCAATGGCGGCGGATGCTTCGGGCGAGCGCCATTCCGGGGTGCCGGGACCGATTCCCACCACATAGAGGCGGCCACGGGCACGTCCGATGCCTCCCGCATCCAGTGGATCGGGGGAGCGAGAGATGGCGCAGGTGGCGCGAGCGGATTTGACCTTGGGGACGATCAGCTCGGCCTTTAGCCCGGCTGCCGCCAGGGCGGCGCCCTCGGCGACTCCGTGGCAACCGGTCTCGGCGAAGACAACATCGGATGGGTTGACCAGCCGGTGAGCCTCGCGCTCCAACGCTTCCGCCGGGAAGAAACGGGCGGGAACCCCGAGATCAGCGGCCAGGGCATGGACGGCGACCTCGTCAGCCTTCAGGTCGATGCTGACCACGCAGGCGATGGATAGGGGCGACAGAGCCTCGGCTGCCAAGGTCTCGCGGACCAGTCGGATCAGGTCTTCGGGCGGAGTATTCCGCTCGCACCCGACGCCCAGGGCTAGAACCGGCGGATGAAACACCAGTTCATGGTCGTCGGACGGGGCATCGCGATCCGTGATGCGAATGGAGTGTCCGCCGGTCTCGGCAAAGGCGATGCCGGACAGCCAGTCCGCATTGCCGGTTTCCACTTCCAAGGTGACGTCTTCCTCGGCCAACAGGGCGGCCGCCACGGATTTGGCGGCGTTCGGATTGGCGATTCGCCAGCCTAGTGGCGGGTCATCCAATGCGATCCCTAGATTCAGCTCTCCGGCGGTGGTCAGGGACGGAGCGATGCCGAGAGCTTGGGCGATGCGCCGGGCCAGGGCATTGGCGCCGTGATGACCGCCCAGCAGCGGAGCGACGGAAGAGCCGTCCACCGCCACCGCCAGTAAGGGCGGCTCGGACCACTTGTCCGACAGCAACGGAGCTACGGCGCGAATCAGGATTCCGGCGGCGCAGATGCCGATGATGGGCGTTCCGGCGGCGAACAGGCCGCGCAGATGGGCTATGGAATCGTTGAAGCCGACATCGCCATCAACGCGGCCGGCAAGGCCGTGAATACGCGAACCGGGCAGCGCTTCACGCAGACCTTTGGCGGTTTCCAGTCCGGCGGGGCTCAGGACCACCAGGGCCATTTCAGTCATAACCATGCGCATCCTCGCCGATGTACCAAAATGATGGAGAAATAGGGCAGTTCACTGGCTTCGCCCGGAGAAAAAATACGCTGGCCGGGGAGTCCGACCCGTTCGATGATCCGGGCCTTATCCCACAATCCGGCCCGCTCCAGCACCCGGCGAATCTTGGGTAGATTACGGCCGATCTTCATGAAGATCATGGCGTCGGCAGCGGCTACAGCTGCCTCGATTTCTATTTCGGAGCGGGTGGCGGGAAGAATGGCGACGCCGTCATCCCAGGCGCAAAGTGGTGCTTGCAGGGCCGCTCCGGCCGCCATGATGGAGGATACGCCGGGAACCACCTCGACCGGGAAGCGGGGAGAAAGCCGGGCGAACAGATAGATGAACGAGCCGAAGAAGAAGGGATCTCCTTCGCACAATACCGCCACGTCGCGTCCCGCGATCAGATGGGTGGCGATCTCATCGGCGGCCTTGTCATAGGCGGCTTCGGTTCCGGTCCGGTCCAAGGTGAAGCCCATGCGGATGGCGATTTCCACCCGACCCGGCGGGATATGGGCGGCGGCGATTTGCCGCGCCATGCCGTCGCCCTCCAAAGGGGCGGGCCAGGCGATAACCGGGCTTTGCGCCAGAATGCGAACCGCCTTCAGCGTCAGAAGCTCAGGGTCTCCGGGGCCAATTCCCAGGCCATAGAGGGTGCCGCTCGGCTTCGCCTCGCTCGTCATGGCTTCCATCCCAGATATTGGGTGACCGGCATGGCGGGATGCCAGGTGTGAAAGCCGCCCACCGGGGCGAGGCGCGAGACCGATAAGCGGGTCAGATCTCCACCGTGAACAGCACGGAAGGCGATCAAGGCGGCCTCACCTTCCACGGTGACCGCATTGCTCACCAGTCGGCCTTTTGGCTTTAAGGCGGCGCGGCAGATGTCGAGCAAACCGGGCTCGGAAACGCCGCCACCGATGAAAATAGCGTCGGGCGCCTCACGATCCAGCGGCAGAGCAGCCGGAGCCTTGGCGGTGATGATTTCAAGCCCCGGCACCCCCAAGGCGGCAGCGTTCAAGGCAATACGGGCCGAGCGTTCAGGCAGCGGCTCGATGGCGACGGCATGGCCGCCAAGGCGCATCCATTCGATGGCGACAGAGCCGCAACCTGCCCCCACATCCCACAAAACTTCGCCCGGCATGGGAGCAAGCGCGGACAAGGTGACGGCGCGAATCTCCCGCTTGGTTAACTGGCCGTCATGACGGAAGCAATCGTCGGGAAGCCCCCCATTGACCGATAGCGGCCGTCGGCCAGGGGAAACGGCGCAGTCAATCGCGATCACGTTCAGGTCCGAGCGGGCGTCGGTTCCGAGCGCGATGCGTTCTGTCGGGCCTCCCAGATTTTCTAGAACGGTGAGGGCACTGGCGCCATAGCCGTGGTGATCCAGCAGTTCGGCCAACTTAGCCGGAGTTCCGGTATCTTCGGACAGGATCAGCAGACGGCGACCGGGGGCGAAATGCAGGGTCAAAGCCTCGGCGGCGCGGCCATGGGCGGTCAGGCATAGGCAATTTTGCAAGGGCCACAGCAACCGCGCCGCCGCCAGCGAGAATGCGCCGGGATGGGGAAGCACGGCCATCTCTGCGGCGGCGAACCAGCGGCTTAGGGTGGCGGCGGCTCCGAACCACATGGGATCGCCGCTGGCCAGGATCACCACCCGCTTGCCCCGGCGAGATTCAAGCTCCATGCGGCTATGGGCGAAGGGGATGCTCCAGATTAGCCGTTCCGCCGCACTTTGGGGAATCATGGCGAGATGGCGCGAGCCTCCCACCAAAACCTCGGCGGTATCAATCAAGGCGCGCGCAGCAAATGTCAGCCCGTCTTGCCCATCCTCGCCAATCCCGATAACGGTCAACCATGGGGAAATGGTCATTCCAATCCCCTCGCAAGGGCGTTGACCGCTGCTGCCGCCATGGCGCTGCCGCCGCGACGCCCAGACAGCGCCACATGAGGGAGGCCCGAGGCCATCAGAGCGTCCTTGCTCTCCATGGCGCCGACAAAGCCCACGGCAAAGCCCAGGATCAAGGCGGGGCGCGGCCCACCTTCGGCCACCAGTTCCAGCAGCCGGAACAAGGCGGTCGGGGCATTGCCGATGGCCACCACCGCCCCGTCCAGATGGGGAAGCCAGCGATCCACCGCCAGGGCGGAACGGGTGGTCTCCGCCGTCTTGGCCTGGTCGGCGGAGACTTCGTTCAAGGTGCAGATGACGGCATTGGCGGCGGGCAGGTTCCGGCGAATGATGCCGTGGGCTACCATTTCCGCATCCACCAAGATCGGCTTTCCGGCGGCCAGGGCGCTGCGACCGGCGTGACCGGCATCAAGGCTCCAGGCCAGATGAGCGACGATATCGGTCATGCCGCAGGCATGCACCACCCGGATCGCCAGATCGGTCAGATCCGCGGGGACACGGCCAAGCTCGGCCTCGGCCCGGATGGTGGCGAAGCTTTGGCGGTAGATTTCAGCCGGGCTCTTGATCCAGCCATTCACCGGTCTCAGTCCTTGTGATGGTGCCCGTGCCCGTGGTCATGCCCGTGGTCATGGTGATGATCCGCATCGGTGCCGATGCCGCGCACATGATGGTGATGTCCGGCTTGGACCGCGCCGACGGATTCCTCGTAGCCCACCACCTGCTCGCGGTATTTGCACAGCTGGCAATTCATCTGAGGTTGGCCGTTCAAAATCTCGTCCACCCGTTCGATGAAGCTGTCGATCACCAGGGGATGGTCATTGAGATAGGGGGCTTTCAGGAATTCCACGTCGGGATGGGCGGCGGCGGCGGCATCGGTCCAGTCGTAGATCCGCTTGACCAAGATGCCGGTGAACAAGAAATAGGGGAAGACGACGACCCGCTTGTAGCCCAGCTTGACGCAACGCTCTAAGGCTTGGTCCACCAGGGGATAGGCGACGCCGGAAAAGGCGATCTCGGCCCAGCCGAATCCCATGCCTTCCCACAACATACGCGCCACCTTGGCGATGTTGGAATTGGCATCGGGATCGTTGGTGCCGCGTCCGACCACCACCAGCAGGGTATCCTTGCGGTCCATAGCCGTGGTGCTTTGGGCCTCTGCCTCCTCGATACGGGCGCGGGCGGCTTTCAGCAGCTTGGTGTCCACCGCCAGTTCGCGACCGTAACGGATATCAAGGCCAAGATTGCTGCTGGCGAACGAATTGATCTCCCAGGGGAGGTCGTTCTTCACATGGCCAGCGGCGAACAGCATTCCCGGCACCGCTAAGATGCGTGAAACGCCCTTGTCCTTCAAGGCGTCCAGGCCTGTCTTGATGATGGGGGTGGCGAATTCGAGGAAGCCGCTTTCCACTTCGAACTGGGGCAGTCTCTGCTTCAGATGGGCGGCCAGAGTGGTGAATTCCCGCACGGCATCCACGTCGCGGCTGCCATGGCCGCACAGCATCACCCCGATCTTTTCCATCCCAATCGTCTGCGTCATTGCGCTTGGTCCTTGCCTCTGAGCGAACCGGCTGGTCCATGCCTCCGACCGGTAAAGGACGGGACTATAAGCGCGGGATGCAGCGCGATGCCAGCGCAATGTTAAACCGGGAAGGTGACGATGACCACGGTGCCGCCATCGCGGGAAACGGCGGATTTACCGTTTAGTTGGCGGGCCAGGGCCTTGATGAGGGTGAGGCCGATGCCGCCTTGCGTCCGTTCCGGCATGCCGATTCCATCATCGCGCACCGTGAAGTGCCATTGGGTGTCGTCTTTGGTCAAGGTGATGGAGATTGTCCCTGTCCGTCCATCCGGGAAGGCGTGTTTCAGGGCGTTGGCAAGGGCTTCGTTGGCCAGCATTCCCAGCGGGACCGCCCGTTCCAATTCCAAGGTTCCCGACGCATTCACCTGAACCGTGACGCTGCCTTTTCTAGCGGCATAACCGCTGACCAGGGCCTCGGCCAGTCGGCCGAAATAGGTGCCCAGGTCCACATTGGCGGCCAGATTGTGTTCGTAGAGAGTCTGGTGAACCAGTCCCATGGAGGCGATACGGTCCAGAGCATCCTTCAGAGCATCACGCGCCGCTTCATCCTTTAAATGTAGCAACTGCATGGTCAACAGGCTGGAAATAACTTGAAGATTGTTCTTAACCCGATGGTGGACTTCTTGGAACAGTACGTCTTTATCATCCAGAGTTACGCTCAACTCCTTGGCTTTTTGTTCCATGGAGCGCAAAAGCTTGTTCTCGTGGCGCAAGCTTTCATTGGTGATGGCGGCCAAGGCCAGCAGCAGCAGCAGTGCGGTGGCGAACAGGCTGACATTGCGTTGGGTGCGTGTTGTCCAGTCACGGAACACCATATTCGTGGTCATGCCCGCGGTCACAATCACATCCAGGTCCAACAGACGACGATAGGAAATCAGCCGATCCACTCCATCCACCACCGATAGGGCGTGATAGGTTCCGTTCAGCGCCTTGTTGAATTCAGTGAAAGGATGTTTGGAAGGAGAGAGAAATGACAAGGGCGGCTGCGGTGCGGGGTGGCGCGCCACGATTGCCCCATCCTGGCGGATGATCAGAAAGATATTGCCTTGATCGGGGGCTTGAATCTGGTGGTGAAGGTTGTTGAAGTATTCAACGTCGATCAGGATTTCCGCCATACCGAGCGTTTTCCCTGATGGTGTTGTCAAGCCGCGGCTGAACGTCACCATATGATCCGGGTGATGACGGTCATCCATGATGGCTGAGATCACCGTCTTTCCCGGCTGGCGGCGGACCAGCGTCATGCGGTCATTATATCCGGTGGCGCAGGCTGGAGTGTCCTTGTGTTCGGTGGTAAGGACCAGGGTTCCGGCCTCGTCATGAATGCAGGCTGATGTTCCTTCGGGAAGGCTCGCGACCAGAGTATCGAGCCATTGGCGGTCTTGTTCCGAGGCCGTGATTCGACCCAAGGGGCGTTGGGCAAGGCGATCTTCGATGCGGAGAAGATGGGCGTTGGTGCTGGCATGGATGCCGCGAAGATGGGATTCCATCAGCCGCGCCGATATGCCTAAGTCCTGGCTCCAATCCGCCAATGTCGCCTTATGATCGTGCCACGTGGTGGCGATCAGGCCGATACCGCCCCCCAGCAGACTGAATATGCCGATGGCGGCCAGTAAAATCCTGGGGTGGGGCCAATTGAACATTGTTAACGGCTTGCTCGGCGAGGGGCCTCGTCGTCGAACAGGGATGTCAACTGCCGCATCATGGTGCCGCCCAGATCTTCGGCATCCATGATGGTGACGGCGCGACGGTAATAGCGGGTGACGTCATGGCCGATGCCGATGGCGACCAGTTCTACCGGAGAACGGTTTTCTACAAAGGCGATGACGTCGCGCAGATGTTTTTCCAGCGTATTGCCGGGATTGGCGGACAAGGTGGAATCATCCACCGGGGCGCCATCCGAGATGACCATCAGAATACGGCGCTGTTCCGAGCGGGAGATCAGGCGGTCATGCGCCCATAGCAGCGCCTCGCCATCGATATTTTCCTTCAAGATGCCTTCACGCAGCATCAGGCCCAGATTGCGCCTAACTCGCCGCCATGGCGAATCAGCGGCCTTATAGACGATATGGCGAAGATCGTTGAGGCGGCCCGGATTGATCGGCTTGCCCTCGGCCTGCCACTTCTCGCGGCTTTGGCCACCTTTCCAGGCTTTGGTGGTGAAGCCCAGCACCTCGACCTTGACGCCGCAGCGTTCCAGGGTGCGGGCCAGCAGATCGGCGCTCATGGCGGCCACGGTGATGGGGCGCCCCCGCATGGAACCGGAATTGTCGATGAGCAGCGAGACCACCGTATCGCGGAAATTGGTTTCCTTCTCGATCTTGAAGGAGAGGGAGTGCATCGGGTTGGCAATAATGCGAGCCAGACGCCCGGCGTCGAGAATTCCTTCTTCCAGATCGAAATCCCAAGATCGGGTCTGCTGGGCCATCAGCTTGCGTTGCAGCCGGTTGGCCAGCTTTGACACGACGCCCTGAAGATGGGCCATCTGGTTGTCCAACTGGTGCCGCAGCCGGGTCAGTTCCTCGGAATCACACAGGTCCTCGGCGCTTACCACCTGATCGAAGGCGGTGGTGTAGGGATGATAGGGCCGTTCGAAAGCCTGTGAATTGGAGGCATGGTCCTGGTGTTCCCGCGATGGGCCACCCGCTTCCTCGGTCCCGGCTCCCATCAGCATGATGTCGTCGCCGTCATCCATGCCGTCTTGCTCGCCGGTTCCTTCCGACGAGCCGGGAGCTTGGGTCTCGCCTTCGGATTGCTGGTCCTGGCCGTCGCCGTCGCCATCTTGCTGTTCACCGGAAGAGGCGGAATCCTGGGCTTGTTGACCCTCTTCCGAGTCTTGTTCATCGTCGCTTTCCGACGAAGGATCGACGCCAAGATCAAGCTGATACAGCAGGTCTTGCAGACCACGGGAAAAGGCGTCCTGGTCGCCCAGCAGATCCTTCAGCCGGTCCAAAGTGGCTCCAGCCTTGGCCTCCACTTCCTCGCGCCACAGATCCACCGCTTTTTGCGCCGAGGGCGGCGGCGCCAGTCCGGCAAAGCGTTCGCGGGCGATCAGCCGCATGACCTCGGCCAGGGAGACCTGCTCGCGGCGCACGGCGCGGTCAAGCCCTTCGGCGCGGGCACGCTGTTCCAGCACCTCGGCGATATTGGCGGCGACTCCGGCCATGCGCCGCGCCCCCAAGGCTTCGACGCGGGCCAGCTCCACCATCTCGTAGACCTTGCGGGCCTCGGGCAATTGGGGCATGCGACGGGCATGAAGAGTGTCATCGTGGTAGCGCAGACGCAGACCGATGGCGTCGGCGGTGCCGCGCAGCCGGGCCAGATCGCCGGGCAGGATGGTCCGGGGCGGAGCGGGGAGCCGAATCTCGGTGCCTCGGACAGAGCCGTTGCCGGTGGCATAGGCCACATCCAGATCGGCGCGGCCGGAGATGGCCTTGAGCGCAGCCGCCGTGGTCCGCCGAATCAGATCGGCGGGGGTCTCGTCGCGCTCAACACCGGTGCCGGGGGAATTCCGCTCCAAGATGGGGGTGATCCTTTACGCCAGCATCCGGGCCGGTCCTTCGGGCAGGTCCTCGCCGAAGCACCGCTGGTAGTATTCCGCCAGGATCGGGCGTTCCACCTCGTCGCACTTGTTGAGGAAGGTGACCCGGAAGGCATAGGCGCGGTCTTGGAAAATGGTGGTGTTCTCGGCCCAGGTGATGACGGTGCGCGGGCTCATGACGGTGGAGATGTCGCCATTCATGAAACCGGCGCGCGTCAGGTCGGCCAGCATCACCATCTTGGACACGATCTCGCGGCCTTCGGCGGTGTCATAGGCTTTCAGCTTGGTGACCACGATGGAACATTCCGCCTCGTGCTCCAGGTAATTGAGCGTGGCGACGATGTTCCAGCGGTCCATCTGGCCCTGGTTGATCTGCTGGGTGCCGTGATACAGGCCGGTGGTGTCGCCCAGGCCCACCGTATTGGCGGTGGCAAACAGGCGGAAGGCGGAATGGGGTTTGATGACCCGGTTCTGGTCCAGCAGGGTCAGGCGGCCTTCCACTTCCAGCACCCGCTGAATCACGAACATCACATCGGGGCGTCCGGCGTCGTATTCGTCGAACACCAAGGCACACGGATGTTGCAGCGCCCAAGGAAGGATGCCTTCACGGAACTCGGTGACCTGCTTGCCATCCTTAACCACGATGGCGTCCTTGCCGATCAGGTCGATGCGGCTGATATGGCTGTCCAGGTTGACGCGGATGCATGGCCAGTTCAGCCGTGACGCCACCTGTTCGATATGAGTGGATTTGCCGGTGCCATGATAGCCCTGGATCATGACGCGCCGGTTGAAGGCGAATCCGGCCAAGATGGCCCGTGTCGTATCGGGGTCAAAGCGATAGGCGGGGTCCGGTTCGGGCACATGCTCGCTGCCCAGGCTGAAGGCGGGCACCATCATGTCGGTGTCGAGGCCGAAGAGCTCGCGGGCGGAGACTTGGATGTCAGGCAGCGCCAGCGGGTGGTCCGAGGCAAGCGGGGTCTGTGTCTTGGCGGTCATTGTTTCACTGTCCGGTTACCCGGCGGCCATACTGGTCCGCAGGGTGTTGTAAGCGTGGTTGATGCGTTTGAAGCGCTCTTCGGAATCCTTGTCGCCATTGTTGGCGTCGGGGTGGTGGCGTTTGACCAGTTCCTTGTAGCGGGCCTTCAGCATGTCAAAGGTGATGGGGCCGTTCAGGTCGAGAACCTTCATGGCCTCTTCTTCCGGCGTGGGCGGGGCGCGGGTTTTGGCGTGACGGTCCTCGGCATCCTTGTCCATGACGTCGAACGGGTCGTGGACGGTAAAGCTGAACCGGCGCTTGTTGCCCTGAAGGCCCAGGGGCCATGTGGGGCGCTGCCAGGTGGCGTCCTTGCGGGTCTCGGCCTCGATCTCGTCGGGTCCCATGCCAGCATAGTAGTTCCAGGCCAGGTTATATTCCCGCACATGGGCCAGGCAGAACCAGTAGTACTCATTCAGGCGGTCACGGGCCTGGGGGGCGCGGTGTTCCGCTCCGACCGGGCAGCCGGGATGGTCGCAATGCCGGAGGGCCGGTTGCGATTCCGTGGGCGCGAAGGAGGGGCGCCATGCCTTGCGTGAACTCGAAGATCTCATCTCACCCGTCATAATGATGGCTGTAACCATTCAAGGCAAGGCGGCAGAGCCGTTAATTTCCGTCCTTGACGCCGGGCGGCATTCACCCCACTTGGTGAGGGCTCATGTGGAATGAAAGGGATTTCGGAATGCGCGTCGCGCCGGTCATGCAGAAAAAACTGGAGGATGGCTTAACCCCATCTCGTCTCGTCATCACTGACGATTCCCATCGCCATGCCGGTCATGCCGGTCATCACCCCGACGGTGAAAGCCATTTCAGCATCACCGTGGTCTCCGCCGCTTTTGCGGGGAAAAGCCGAGTCGATCGTCACCGTATGGTCAATGCCCTGCTGGCCGAGGAATTGGCCGAACGGGTTCACGCCATGGCGCTGACCACTTTGACGCCGGATGAAGATAAGACCAAGGCTCGATGACGTGGATTCATCGAGCCTTGGTTCGGCAATGAGTATTGGCCTTATTCGTTAACCGCGGCCTTCAAGACGGTGCGAGCCTCGTTGTCGTCGATCTGATGAACATCGGACAGGTGAGTTTCCCAGTTTTCCACGTATTCCTGAACCGCGACCAGAAGGCATTCAGCCATGGTCTGGCCAGTCTCCGCCGCCAGCACCTCCAGGCGCTGCTTCAATTCGGGGGAAATCGTGACCGCAAGGGTTTCCATGGTTTCGTCCTTAAGAAAAATATTGAGCGCAGTTTACATCCATTAACGCGCCGTTGCCAGTTCCGACAAACACTCCACTCGTGGTAAAAGCCTTCCATGGCAGCCCCTCCGTCACGTCCGAAGTCCGGTCGCAATCCCTTTTCCGTCTCTGTTGATCCGTCCGACCGCTTGGTCGCCAGCGGAGAGAGAGATGCGCCACCACCACCTCCTCCTCCGTCACCGCCAAAGGATAAGCCCGCTCCACGCCGCAAAAGGAGCAGCGGCGGCGGAAACAAGGGCGGCGGCAGGACATGGCTGAAGCGGCTGTTGGTCTGGGGGCTGACCCTGGCCATCTGGATCGGCATCGGCCTGGGCGGAATCGTCGCCTATTACGCCATCGACCTGCCCGATATCGACAAGATGACCGCCACCACCCGGCGGCCCAGCGTGGTATTCCAGTCGGTGGATGGCGAGGTCTTCGCCGCCTTCGGCGATCTGTACGGCGAGCCGCTGGAACTGGGCGAGATGTCGCCCTTCATTTCCCAGGCGGTGCTGGCCACCGAGGATCGCCGCTTCTTCAGCCATTGGGGCTTTGACCCCATCGGTCTGCTCCGCGCCCTTTACACCAATCTGCGGGCCGGTCATGCGGTGCAGGGTGGGTCCACCATCACCCAGCAATTGGCTAAGAACCTGTTCTTGACCCCGGAACGCAATCTGAAGCGCAAGGTTCAGGAATTGCTGATGGCCTTGTGGCTGGAAAAGCGGTTCTCCAAGGAACAGATTCTGACCATCTACCTCAACCGGGTCTATCTGGGCTCGGGCACATTCGGGGTGGACGCCGCCGCCAAACGCTATTTCGACATTTCCGCCCGCAAAGTGGACCTCTATCAAGCCGCCGTCATTGCGGGTCTGCTGAAGGCTCCCAGCCGCTACAGCCCGCTCAACGACCCGGAAGCATCACGCCACCGCACCACCGATGTGCTGTCCAACATGGTCAAGGCTGGCTATATCGACCAGAAGACCGCCGATACCGTCCAGGTTACCGGCGCGGCGCAGTTGATCCGCCGCCAAGCCCCGGCCGGGCGTTATTTCGCCGACTGGGTGATGAACCATCTGGACCAGTTCGGCGAGGTCTCCGGCAAGGATATCGTCATCAGGACCACGCTGGATATCGGCTTGCAGCGCAAGGTCGAGGCTGGTCTTGCCGCCATGATGAACGGTGCCGGAGCCAAGGCCAACGCCTCCCAGGGAGCCGTGGTGGTCATGAGCCCGGACGGCGCGGTGCGCGCCCTGACCGGCGGCAAGGATTACGACGACAGCCAGTTCAACCGGGCCACCCAGGGGCTGCGTCAGCCCGGCTCGTCCTTCAAGCCCTTCGTCTATCTGACCGCCATGGAAAAGGGCTTCACCCCCGACGATCTGTTCGAGGACGCCCCCATCAAGCGGGGCAATTGGAGCCCCGGCAATTACACCGGCAAATATCTGGGCTCTATCACTCTGCGCAAGGCCTTGGCCGAATCCGTCAATACCGTGGCGGTGCGTCTGGTGGAAGAGGTCAGCCCCAATCGGGTGATCGCCACCGCCCGGCGTCTGGGGATCACCTCGGATTTGCGCAACGACGCCACCTTGGCCCTGGGGACCAGTGAAGTGTCACTGGTGGAACTGACCACCGCCTATGCCAGCTTCGCCAATGGCGGCCAGGGCGTTACCGCCTATGGCGTCGGCCAGATCACCGATCCTGCGGGCAAGGTCTTGTATCAGCGCAGCGGCGGCGGCTTCGGACAGGTGATCTCACCCCAAGCCCTGGCCCGCATGGACGACATGATGACCTCGGTGATTCAAGAGGGGTCGGGCAAGGCCGCCCGGCTGGACCGTCCCGCCGCGGGCAAGACCGGCACCACCCAGGATTACCGCGACGCCTGGTTCATGGGCTTCACCGCTGATTACGTGGCGGGAGTCTGGATGGGCAACGACGATTACCGCATCGAGATGAAGAAGGTCACCGGCGGCGGCCTTCCCGCCCAATTGTGGAAGCAGATCATGGTCGCCGCCCATAAGGGCCTCCCCGCCCGTCCCCTGCCCATCCCCGAGGAAGCCTCTCCCGTCTCGGTGGTCGAAGACGCCATCGCCGGTGCCGCCCAGGCGGGCGCTGAAGCGGTCAAGGGAATCGGCGGCGCCATCGACGACCTGCTGAAGGGTATTTTCGGGCGGTAGAAAGCCCGGGCTGTTGTTAGCTGAATTGGCAGGAAGGAGAAGGGCGGGATTAAGATCTGAAGTCAGCAAGGCGGCGGCGCTGCCCAGTACTTCAATGGCTGCAGACCCGACTCCGCCATCTGGGCCATGCAGGTTTGCGGCTCCGTTTGCCGGAAAACTCTCAACAGCTGGGGCGTACGCCCCACTCCCTTTCCGGGGGGAGAGTCGCATGGTAGAGTTTGAAGGAGCCGACGTCAGAAGGTTACGGGGAACTCAAAGAAAGTTTGCGGAGACAATCGTGGCCATTCTTGAAGGCATTCAGATTCAAAACTTCCGGGCATTACGCAATGTGTCATTGGGCAGAACCATTGAAAATGATGCGGAACCACTTCCCCGATTGATGGCCGTGATTGGCGCTAATGGAACAGGAAAATCCAGTCTTCTCGACGCTCTGGGGTTTGTCGGAGACTGCTTGGCCGATGGTGTCGAATCTGCCTGTGACAAACCTCACCGGGGTGGCTTTGAATCCGTCCGGACAAAGGGGGTAAATGAGTCCATAAAATTTGAAATCAGATATCGCGAATCCATCGATGAACGGCCCATCAACTATTCCCTGCATGTGGACTGCGATGACAACGGACGCCCTCGGGTGGTTCATGAACGCCTACGCCAGCGCCGCAAAGGACAACGCTCAGGCCAGCCACATCCCTTCCTGGAACTGACGAATGGAAAGGGGCGTGTCTGGTCGGGCGAATCCACTAAATTCGAAGAAGGGAATACAAGTATTCCCGTGATCATGAAAGATCGACAGGTTTTAGGGATTTCTACTTTAGGCACATTGGCGGAACACCCCAGAATCAGTAAGTTCAGACGATTCTTATCCAATTGGTACCTGGCTTATTTTGTCCCGCAACTGGCGCGGAAACAGCCTATGATTGGGGCAGACCCTCACCTGGATCGGACGGGTGAAAATCTTGCAAAATACTTGCAGTATATTGCCAGGAGCAATCCTGATGGCTTCAAACAAATGTTGGAGCGGATTGCAAAAAAAATCCCAGGCATTAATAATATTAAGCCAATTCCCGCCCCAGATCGGAGATTATTGCTGGCATTTGAGAGTGCAGGTTTTGCAGAGCCTTTCTACCAGCAGGACATGTCCGACGGGACGTTAAAAATGCTGGCCTATTTGTTGTTGATGGAAGACCCGGACCCTGCACCTCTGATCGGGATCGAAGAGCCCGAAAACGGCTTGCACCATCAATTGCTATCCAGCCTTGCCCGTGAATTTAAAACCTTCGCGGGGCAGCAGCGCGGCCCCCAAGTTCTGATTACCACCCACGCCCCTAATTTAGTTGATGCCCTAACTCCTCAGGAAGTGTGGATTCTGAAAAAGGAAAAGAATGGGCTCAGCGTATTGGAACGCGCCACTGATATTCCTGGCGTCCGAGAAATGTTCGACGAGGGCCTTCCCATGGGAAGCCTTTGGTTCAGCAATCATTTTGGGATGGAGAACCCATGACGTTCTTCGAGGTTCTGGTCGAAGGCGCCTCAGACGTACCGGCCATACGAGAAATTCTAACTCGAAAATTCAAACTTAAGGAGAGTCTGGATTTTCAGATACACCCGCACCACGGCAGAGGCAATTTGCCTGATAATATCGAAGCAAAGCCTGATCCCAATCAAAGAACCCTACTGCACCAGCTTCCTGCCAAGTTAAGGGGATATTCCCATTGCGGCGATGATATCTGTGTTTTAGTTGTAGTTGATGCAGATGACACGCCCTGCCACGACTTATTGCAGAGATTGAATGATATGCTGGGCGGCCTGTCCAAGCGGCCACAAAAGGTTTTATTCCGCCTCGTCATCGAAGAAACGGAAAGCTGGTTCCTTGCTGATCATGGAGCGGTCCGACGGGCCTTTCCAAAGGCTGACACAAAGAGAATCGCAAAAATTCCCCCGGATGCTATTGTGGGGGCTTGGGAAGAACTAGCCGGAGCGATTGGGATTCCCAGAACAGCTGTAACCGGAGCTGATAAATTTTCATGGGCAGAAAAAATCGCGCCGCATCTGAATCTTGACGCGCCGTGCTCCCCAAGTCTAAGCAAATTTATATCTGGAATTGAATGCCAAATGAAAAATTGATGGGTACAAAGTGGTCATGGAGACCAGGCAGGCCCCCTTCGGGTGATACCCAGCCAATCGGGCCACGTCGATACGCCTCCCCCCAATATGAGTGGATACCTGCCGCACCGAAAAGACCTAAGCGGCCCTCTCCGTCTTGGCTTTCTCTGCCGCCAGGATGGCGCGGATTTCCGGCACGCAGGAGCCGCAATTGGTTCCGGCTTTCAGCATGGCCCCGACCTCGACGGCGCTGGTCAGGCTGTTGTCGCGGATGACGGCGCGGATGGCGGCCAGACCGACGCTGAAACAGGCGCAGACTGTCTTGTCGCTGCCGCGATCGCCTCCGGGAGGAGCCCCGGCCACCAGGGTGGCCCTCTCGTCGCCTTCGATGGCGGCACTGCCGAACGCGGCGGCCACCCAGTCGGGCGAGAAGTCCGTGGCCCAGCGGAAGATGAACAACACCCCTTCCAGCCGCCCATCCACCAAGCGGGCACAGCGGTAATGACCGCGATTGGGGTCAAGGAACTCGATCCATTCACCGTCATTGCCCAGCCAATCCCGTGCCGTTACCGGCCAGTCCTGACCCTCGCCCCCGGCCAGCCGCCAGATGGAATGGGACTTGCCCGCCGCCTTGGACCAATAGATATCGCGCGGCATCTCCATGGGAGTCCGGCTCAACAGCACGCCATGCCAACCAGCGGTGAAAGGCTCGACCATGACCGGCGCATGCTTCAGCTCCGGCTGGCCTGAAAACGGGTCCACCGCCGCGTCGATCAGGCTTCCCACCACCGCGCCCGAAGCGGTGCGGTCGGTCCAGTGAATGGGAGCGAACACATCGCCCCGCCGCAACCCCGAATCCAAAGCCACCCGCAGTAGGGCCGAGGACCGCTTGCCGGTCACCTTGGCCAGCCCGTTCTCCACCAGACCGAAGCGGAGCGCATCGGCGGGATGAAGGGACAGCGTGGGTTCCGGCGCATGAGAAGCCAGCCGAGGCGAACGGCCGGTTCTGGTCATGGTGTGCCACTGATCGCGCGACCGCCCGGTATTGAGCACCATGGGGAAAGCCTCGTCCGCCAAAGCCGCCGGGAGCCGGGGAGTGACCGCGATCATCCGAGCCTTCTGGTCCGGGTGGTAGAAGCGACCGTCGCCGAACAGACGTGCGGTTCCCTTGCCGGGGCTGCGCACCGGCCATTGTACCGGCTCCAGCATCTCGTAATCGGCCTCGGCCAGCCCGCCCAGATCCAGATCGCGGCTGCCGTCATTCTCGAACGCGGTCAGGCGGCAATGTTCGGCGAAGATATCGGCGGGGCCTTCAAAGGCGAAGGCTTCGCCAAATCCCATGCGCTTTGCCACCTGGGAGATGATCCACCAATCGCCCTTGGCCTCGCCCGGTGCGGGCAGGAAGGGCCGCTGGCGCGAGATACGGCGTTCCGAATTGGTGACGGTCCCGTCCTTCTCGCCCCAAGCCAGGGCGGGCAGACGCAGATGGGCCAGCCGGGTGGAATCCGTATCGGCCTCGCAATCGGAGATCACCACGAAGTCGCAGCCCGCCATGGCTTGGCGCACCAGATCGGCTTCGGGAAGGCTGACCGCCGGATTGGTCGCCATGATCCACAGAGCCTTGATCTTTCCCTCTCCCACCGCCTTGAACAGGTCGACCGCCTTCAAGCCGGGCTTGGTCGCCATGCGGGCCGCGTTCCAGAAGCGTCCGACCCGGTCGATGGAAGCGTCGTCGAAGCCCATATGGGCGGCCAGCATATTGGCCAGCCCCCCCACTTCGCGCCCGCCCATGGCATTGGGCTGGCCGGTTAGCGAGAACGGCCCCATCCCCGGCTTACCGATCCGACCGGTTTCCAGATGGCAGTTGATGATGGCATCCACTTTGTCGGTGCCGGAGGTGGACTGGTTGATGCCCTGAGACCATAGGGTCACCACCTTCTCGGTATTGGAGAACCAGGAAAAG
>JAYTWE010000147.1:0-2029 GCA_043744055.1 Magnetospirillum sp. | reverse complement strand
CTTTGTGGTCGTTTCTTTCGACCCCTGGCTTCAGCGTGGCGACCCGGTCCAGGAACGCTTTGTGGTTCTGGCGATGGTGATCGGTGGCGTCGTAGCGGTGCTTGGACATCAGCCCCTCCTCTTCCTCGAAATGATGGAGGATGGTCGAG
This sequence comes from Magnetospirillum sp., assembly GCA_043744055.1. Lineage (GTDB taxonomy): Bacteria > Pseudomonadota > Alphaproteobacteria > Rhodospirillales > Magnetospirillaceae > Phaeospirillum. The sequence goes on along the minus strand of JAYTWE010000147.1, from coordinate 1,880 downwards.
GAGATTTCATTCAAGACCTTGATGGCTGCCGTTCCGCTGTTGCCACTCATCATCTGGCGATAGAATTCGTTGATGTGTTCGAACATTTCACGGTGATGGCGATCCACCGATTCGATCCCCATATTGAGGTCATTGTTCCAGACCAGAAGCTTCATATCCTTCTTGTCGGCGCGGACCTGGTCAAGGAATTGGCGGACTTCGTGACGGAGGAACTCGGCCTGTTTCGACAGGTCACTGGCGGATTCGGTGATCTGCTCCGCCGCTTGTCCGGTCTCTTTGGCGGCTTGTTCCACCGAGACGATATTGCTGGAGACATCTTGCGTGCCATTGGCCGCCTGTTCCACATTGCGGGCGATTTCGCCGGTGGCGGCGGTTTGTTCTTCCACGGCGGCGGCGACGGCGGCGCTGATCTCGGCCATTTCATTGACGACCTTGGAGACGGTGTCGATGGCATGGACGGCGGCGTTGGTGCCTTCTTGAACCGCATTGATCTGGCTGGCGATTTCGCTGGTGGCCCGTGCCGTCTGGTTGGCGAGATGCTTGACCTCGTTGGCCACCACGGCAAAGCCTTTGCCAGCGTCTCCGGCCCGAGCCGCCTCGATGGTGGCGTTCAGCGCCAGCAGATTGGTCTGAGCGGCGATGTCGTTGATGAGGTTGACGATCTCGCCGATCTTGCTGACGTTTTCCGACAGGGCGCGGACTTGGGCGGTGGTGTTGCTGGCTTCGGTTCCGGCACGGGCCGAGACCGACTGGGACAGTTCGACCTGATGGGCGATCTCGCGGATGGAGGCGGCAAGCTCTTCCGTAGCCGAAGCGACGGTCTGCACATTGGCCGAGGCTTGTTGCGCCGATGACGAGACGCTGCTGGCCTGAGCGCTGGTTTCCGACGCGGTGCCCGACATCTGGCTGGAGGCGGCTTGAAGTTCGGTGGCGGCCGAGGTGACGGTCTCGATCACCTTGCCGACGCTGTCTTCGAATTTGTCGGCCATTTTGCGCATGGCGGCCAGGCGGTCGGCTTCGGCGCGCTTTTTCTGCTCTTCTTGCTCGGCCTCAAGTTGCTTCACCCGCATCAGCTGGTCCTTGAAGTGCCCCACTGATTTGGCCATGGCTCCCACTTCATCGCCACGCTGGGCAAAGGGGACCTCCACCGACAGATTGTTGCGGGTCAGTTCCCCCATCACTCGGGTCATGGCGTTGATGGGGCGCGTGATGGACTTGGTGATGATCCAGGCGATCAGGATGCCGAGAAGCAAGGCTCCGACCGTGGCCGATCGGGTGATGATTTCACCTTGATGATTCTTGGCTTCGGCATTCGTCATGAAAGCCTCGGCCTTCATGAAGGAGAAGTCGATGACCTTCTGGAGGGTTTTGCTGGTCTCGGCCACCTGTCCGGCACCGGTGGTTTTCGTAATGGCGGCGGCTTCGTCCCGGCGTCCTTCACGGAACAGGCGGATCACTTCATCGCGGATGGGCTTCCAGGCGGCAAAGGATTTCGCCGCGGATTCCACATCGGACTTGTCGCCCAAGAAGCGTTCGCGAACCACGTCGAACTTGGCATAAACCCGCTTTTCGCGGGTATCCACATCGGCGACCGCCCGGTCCAATTCTTCGGCACCTTTAGCCAGCGCGACATCCTTCATGGATCGGTGCATGCCGATGATGTTGGTGTTGATGTCTTGGAGGGCATTGGTGACCGTGAAGGGATGGCGGTAGAGCTTCGCCGTCATCTCGGCTTGCTCATCGCCAATGATATCGGCGGTGAGGCCGATGATGACCGTCAGTGACAAGATCAGCGCAAAGCCCAGGGACAGTCGTAAACCGATTTTCATATTGGCTAACATGCCAGTCTCCCTGGGCTTTTTTGGGGGGGGGGGCTCAAT
>JAYTWE010000146.1:0-4006 GCA_043744055.1 Magnetospirillum sp. | reverse complement strand
GCGCTAAATCGCCAACAGGCGTAACCCAACAGGGCACTCACCAAGATGGTGATGATGACGATCACCCCGTTGATGAAACCCGCTAATTCGGCAATGCGTTCCATAGTGGGCGAGGCGCCGCGTTGGAAGCTGATAGACCAGGGTTGAGGCTCTCCCGCCAGAGCCGCCGTGGTCAGCGTGAGTGTGGTCAGAACCGTTGTCCAGACCAGTGTGGACCATTTCATGTGGAGTATCCCTCCCTCCCTGCCTTTTCGACTTTGCGTTATGGGCGAAAACCATGGGCCGCAAATTCTGTGCCCCAATTCCTTGCCCCAATTCCTTGCCTATGAAAGTCATTCTTATTTGTGGGGTTGCTCGGGGTGCTTTCCAAGCCCCCCCCTGTGAAAAAGTCCCTATGTCGGGTCTTGCAGTGCAGCAAAGGATCGCTACATTGAGATCATCTAATTCATTCCACAGGATGCCCCCATGCTCTCGCGCTTGTTCAATGCCTTCGGTAACGCCCCCGTTCAGGGAAGCGAAAAAGTTCAGGTTGTCGATGCGGCCACCATTCGCGGCTGGTGGGAGGCGGGCGAGGTTGTGCTGATCGACGTGCGCGAGCGCGACGAGAATGCCGCCGAGCGAATCGAAGGTGCGTTGAACCTTCCCCTCAGCTCTTTCAATCCGGCTCAGGTGCCGATACCGCCCGAGGGAAAGCGCCTGGTTATTCACTGCCGCAGCGGCGTGCGGTGCGGCAGCGCCAGCAATCTTTTGTTGGCGGCGGGATGGGATGGCGAGATCGTTCGGATGCAGGGCGGCATCATGGGATGGGCCAGCGCCGGAGCACCGACTGTCCGAGGCTCATAAACTATTAAGAATTGTTCTTATAAACTGGCCATGGGTCACTTCAAATGGAGTGTAAGACCATGGGCCAGAAGGCTGCACGCCGCGAGAAACTTGCGGCAATACGGGAGCGGGCATGGGACGTAATTTCCACGCCCGAGACCCATACCCTGATGAACAGGGAACGTGCCCTCGATTCCCTGGGCTACCTCTGGGAAGTCGAAAAGGAACGTGTGGGTTCTCTGCTGGCTTGTTAGCTGGCAGACCTGCTTTAGCCCCCTCTTCCGAGCGGGAGAGGGGGCTAACGAGCGTTTTTCAATCACATTGAATCACGCTCGTTAGCCCGAGCGGCGCTTGAGCCCAGAAAAAGCGGAGCTTTTTCCGCCTCAGGCAAAGTTAGGCCGTTCGCGTGTGAACGCGAAACGGTCTAGCCAGGAAAATCAGCGAGGACCGCAGCGTCGGGCCAATTTGGCCTTGGCTTCCGCCTCGTCAGCGCAATCACAACAATTTTTAGCGTATGGATTGGCTTGAAGGCGCTCGGGCTCGATATGCTCGCCGCACGCCTTGCAGGTCCCGTCCGACGGAACCGTTTCCACTTTTCCCAACACCGCTTGAATTGCCGCAGCGTTCAGAACTTCAATCCGTTCCGCTGCGAGGTCGATCTCGTCCATGCCCTCACTCCCGAGAGTCATAATGCACGCATATTGTGTATCTATCGGAGGAATAGATCAATATATATGATGAATGGGTTGAATTGATGCGTTCTAAATGTATCTATTCAACCGCTTTGGGTGACCAGGCCAGGGTGGCATTGGACTCATCTTGATTGCACAGTTCCGACAGTTTGGCGGCAGATACTCTGACGGGGGTGACTCCGTTGATGTTCAGCAATCCCTTGCGGACCAATTTCCAGCCGACCGAGACGCAGGCATCAGGCGGAATTTCCTCGGCGACAACGGTAATTTGTCCGCCTTTGCGTTCAATGCGAATCGGGCCGCCATAGACATTCGTCTCAAAGACTGTGCCTTGCGATGCCCGAACCATTTGCTCGACAAAATTTTCCGGTGCGGTGGCTGTAAGCCCGTCGGACTTCGGCAGCAGCAGGAAAGCAGTGGAGGTGAAGGCCGCGACAACCAAGACCAAGGCAATTCTAGCCGCGATCTTGTGACTGTGTTCGCTGGGATTATCCATTCGATCCGTGTGGATGCGAAGATGGTCGGCGGGGGGCATGGAGCGAGTAAGCATGATCTATTCCCCTTCTGGGGAGAATGATTACAGTGCGCATATGATGGCAGGACTTGATTAAGACATGGTTTATGCGTGATACTGATTTCCTCAAGAGAGGAACGATACTGAGCCATGATCGACCGTGTCTTTCGCCACTGGTATAATGAAGACATCGTTCTGAGCTGCGACTTCCCACGTCGCTGATCCTTCGGCCGTTTGGCCGAGACCTCCATTCAATTTATGGATTCACGTGCTCCATCCGCCCCATTCCATGGGAGCGGGAGGTTGTCGAGCACGTGGTTGTCAAGGATCAGATCATGAAGCGCCTTCCCGAACCTTTCCGTATCAAGATGGTGGAGCCCATCCGCATGACCACGCGGGAGTATCGCCGTCAAGCCTTGCTGGATGCGGGCTGGAATCTGTTTTTGCTCCCCGCCGAGGATGTCTATATCGACCTGCTCACCGATAGCGGCACCGGGGCCATGAGCGACCGGCAATGGGCCGGTCTGATGATGGGTGACGAATCCTATGCGGGCAGCCGGAACTACTACCACCTGCGCGACACGGTGAAGGAGCTGTTCGGCTATCCCTATACGATCCCCGCCCATCAAGGCCGGGGAGCCGAGCAGATTTTATTTCCCGAACTGGTGACACGGGTGCGCAAGCGCAATCCCGAGGCCAAGCCGGTCTTTATCTCCAACTTTCATTTCGACACCACCAAGGCTCATGTGGAAATGGCCGGGGCGAGGGCCATCAATGTCTTGACCCCCAGGGCTTTTGATACGGCTGATCCCTATGACTGGAAGGGCGATTTTGATTTGGACGGTCTTGCCGAGGCCATCGAGCAGAACGGCCAGCAATCGGTGGCCGGTATTGTCGCCACCTTAACTTGTAACAGTGCGGGTGGTCAGCCGGTCTCCATGGGCAATTTGAAGGCCGTCCGCGACATGGCGGCACGTTACGGCATTCCCATGATCTTGGATGTGGCGCGCTATGCCGAAAACGCCTGGTTCATCCGCGAGCGAGATCCCGAATGGAAGGGAGTTGCCATCAAGGACATCGTCAAGGAGATGTTCTCCTGCGGTGACATGTTCACCATGTCGGCCAAGAAGGATGGCTTGGTGAATATCGGCGGCTTGTGCTGCTTTCGCGAGGATGAAGCTCTGTTCCACGCCGTTCAGGCCCGCTGCGTCCCTATGGAAGGTTTTGTCACCTATGGTGGTCTGGCTGGGCGCGATATGGAGGCTTTGGCCATCGGGCTGCGGGAATCTTTGGAACAGGACTATCTGGACTATCGCATCGGTCAGGTGGCCTATCTGGGGGAGTTGCTCCAAGAACTGGGCATTCCTATTCAAACCCCGACGGGCGGCCATGCGGTCTTTGTGGATGCCAAGCGATTTCTGCCTCATATTCCGGCAGATCGTTTTCCCGCTCATTCTCTGGCCATAGCGCTTTACGAAGAAGGTGGGGTGAGAGGCGTGGAGATCGGTTCGCTGCTGCTGGGCCGCAATCCCGAGACCGGCCGACAAGAACCAGCTCCCATGGAGTTGTTGCGGTTGACCATTCCCCGGCGGACCTACACCAACGGTCATATGGATTATGTGGCCGAGGTCTTCGGTGAGGTGATGGCCCGTGCCGCATCGCTGCCGGGCTATGACTTCGATTACGAACCGCCCATCTTGCGCCACTTCACCGCCAGATTACGGCCGATGGGATAAGCTCCCAAAACGGACGAAGCCCCCAGGTTTCCCTGGGGGCTTCGATGGTGGGCGGTACAAGGATTGAACTTGTGACCCCTGCGATGTCAACACAGTGCTCTACCGCTGAGCTAACCGCCCGTTTTCGATGATGGCCTCATTTCTTGCGGCCGCCGAGGGTCGTTCTTGTAGCGTCGTTCTTCGGGCTTTGCAAGCCCTTCCGACAGCCTTTTTTCATTGCGTGGTTCTTTTTGTATCGTTTG
>JAYTWE010000145.1:0-1681 GCA_043744055.1 Magnetospirillum sp. | reverse complement strand
GAGGGGGGGGCTATGCGCGTCGAAGAGATTCTCGCCATCAAGGGCGATCTGGTCCACACAATCAGCCCAAGCGGCTCGCTGCACGAGGCGGCCATCGCTCTTCAAGAAAAGGGGATTGGAGCCCTGGTCTGCACCGATCCGACCGGTGGCGTCGTGGGTATTTTCTCCGAGCGGGATATTGCCCGTTCGGTGGCCCGGTATGGTTGGGATTCAATCGACATGTCGGTGGCGGAAACCATGACGAAGGACGTCATCACCTGCCGTCTTGATGACGACGCGGATTATCTACTGGTTGTGATGACTGAAACCCGGTGCCGTCATATTCCCGTGGTTCGCGACGGGATCGTGATTGGAATCATATCCATCGGTGATCTGGTGAAGCTCAAGCAGGGCTAAGAAAGCGTTCTGGCCTCGGCTTCGGTTTCATCATGCGAGCGTGTGTCGCCTGCGCGGGCGAATAACTTGGCTGCGTGGTGCATGGATTTATGCGCTGCCGCCTTGTTGCCTTCATCGGCCAGGATATAGGCCTGAGCGCGAGTGGCCTTGGCTTCACCCAGCAGATCGCCAGCTTCGCGGAATAAAGTGATGGCTTTGTCGCAGTCAGCCATGGCCCGGTCCAGTTGCCCCAAGGATCGGGCGATGGTTGCCAGTGACCGCAGGGTATGGGCCTCGCCCAGCGTATCGCTTGCCCGACGGAAGTGGCTGAGTGCCTGACGATAGCGGTCCAAGGCTTTGTCTTGGCGTCCGGCGTCGCGCTCCAGATGGCCCAGGCGGCGCGAGACATGGCCGACACCGGAGTGATCCGAGGCACTTTCATAGATGTCGAGCGCCGCGAGATAGCAGGTTTCCGCATCCTTGGCGTTGCCGTCGATCTGTGACAGCCGAGCCAGACGGACCAGGACTGAAGCCTGGTCGCGCTGATCGCCCGCATGGGCATAGATGGCGCGGGCTTCCACATAGGATTCGCGGGCGCTGGTGGTATGGCCTGTCTCGGCTTCCAGATCACCGATCTGCAATAAGGCGTCGGCTTCGCCCACGGTGTCGCCGGATTGGTGGAAGGTCAGCCGGGCGCGGCGGAAGGCCTCGCGGGCTTGGGACTTTTCTCCGGCCAGCCATAGGGTTTCACCGTCATGGAGAATGTCGTCTGCCTCGGTTCGGGTCATGACTTTCGCCCATTCCTGCTGCACTTTCATGACAAGCCTAGCACGGCTGCCGGGAGACAAGCACGCCCTGCCTGGGGATGGCGGTGATGAAATAATTCTTTGCCTGTTGGAGCGGTGGGGATTAAACCTAGACCATGAGATCGGTTCTAATTGTCCTTATGGTGCTTGGCGGAGGTTCGGCCGCGTTCGCGGCCGATTGCACCGCTTCAGCCGCCCCACGGGTGGATTGGCAGCGTTGTTATCTGGATGGGCGTAATTTTGTCGGCCATGATTTGGGCCAGGCGCGATTGCGGGAGACCAGCTTCCAGCGTTCCGACCTTTCCGGGGCTGATCTCAGCCGGGTGGATGGCTATCGCTCTCGTTTTCTCAGCGCGGCCTTGCGCGGTGCGAAGTTGGACGATGGTCAGTTCAGCGAAGCGGATTTCACCAAGGCGGATATGACCGGCGCCAGTCTTATCCGGGCCGATCTGCGCCGCGCCCGCTTCTATCATGCTTCGCTGCGTGGAGCCGATTTGACC
>JAYTWE010000144.1:0-1526 GCA_043744055.1 Magnetospirillum sp. | reverse complement strand
CCTATACCCATTCCGGTTCACTGGCCATCCGCGCCGCTTTAGCCGCCAAGGTCAACATCACCTACAAAATTCTCTTCAACGACGCCGTCGCTATGACCGGAGGCCAACCGGCGGAAGGCGCATTTTCAGTCCCGCAGATCGCCAATCAAGTTCGCGCCGAGGGAGTTCAACGCATCGCGGTGATCAGCGACCACCCAGACAAATACCCCGCCGATGCAGGCTTCCCCTCCATGGTCAGCTTCCATCACCGTGATCATCTGGACCCCGTGCAGCGAGAGTTACGGGACTATCCCGGCGTCTCGGTGCTGATCTACGACCAGACCTGTGCCGCCGAGAAGCGCCGCCGCAGAAAGCGCGGCCTGATGCCCGACCCGCCCGAACGCATTTTCATCAATGAAAGAATCTGTGAAGGCTGCGGCGATTGCGGAATCCAGTCCAACTGCGTCGCGGTTATCCCGGTTGAAACCGAATGGGGCCGCAAACGCGCCATCGACCAATCCTCCTGCAACAAGGATTTCAGCTGCGTAAAGGGCTTTTGTCCCAGCTTCGTCTCGGTCAAGGGTGCGGCGGTGCGCCGCCATAATTCCATGGGAGACCTGCCTTTCGCTCCCCTGCCAGATCCGGTTTTGCCAACTTGCGAAAAACCTTTCGGCATCATCGTCACCGGAATCGGCGGCACCGGCGTGGTGACCGTGGCCGAGGTTCTGGGCATGGCGGCTCATCTGGAAGGCAAGGGCGTCACCTCCTTAGATCAGACCGGACTGGCCCAAAAGAACGGCGCGGTCATGAGCCATGTGCGTATCTGCGACGATCCCACCCGACTGCATGCGGTCAGGATCGCCGCCGGTCAGGCACGTCTTTTGCTGGCTTGTGACATGGTGGTGGCGGCAGGGTTCGAGACTTTGTCCAAGCTGAAGCCCGGCCAATCCATGGCGGTTATCAACGACCACGAATCCATGCCCGCCACCTTCACCCATGCCCCAGACCTGACCTTTCCCGGCCGCACCATGCATGAGTCCATCCGCGAGCAGGTCGGAGGCAATGCGGATTTCCTCGACGCCACGACTCTGGCGACCACTTTGCTGGGCGATGCTCTGGCCACCAATATGTTCCTGGTGGGCTATGCCTGGCAGAAGGGCGGGATACCGCTATCGGAAGAGGCCATTTTACGCGCCGTCGAGCTGAATGGCGCCAAGGTGGAGTTCAATACCTTGGCATTCCTGTGGGGCAGACGCGCTGCAATTGACCTGGAGGCGGTTCAAAAACTTACAGCTCCCCCCGCCGGAACCAGCGATCACCGTCGCCTGTCCCAAAGCCTGGACGAGTTGATCGAGCGTCGTGTCGCTCATCTCACTGGCTATCAGAACGCCGCCCTGGCGAAACGGTTCCGCGACCGGATACAGATCATTCGCGCGGCGGAACAGCGGGTAGCCCCCCACAGCGAGGCCCTGACCGAGGCGGCGGCACGGTCCTTATCCAAGCTGATGAGCTACAAGGATGAATACGAAGTGGCGCGGCTGCACACC
>JAYTWE010000143.1:0-5024 GCA_043744055.1 Magnetospirillum sp. | reverse complement strand
GGCGGCCGCCACTCAGCAGGTCACGGCCCTCGACCCAGTCCATGGGTCTGTCCCCACGGTAGATACCATGGCGAAAGCCATGACCGAAGCGTAATGGATCGATGACTTCGGAACCCCCGCCGATCTCCTGGTAAGAGGCGGTCATGACCGGCACAGGGGGGCGTTCGGCGTAATGGAGCTCGATCCCCTCAAACGCCGCCGAGGCGAAAGCAAGCGCCGGGGTAAGCCCTTTGCCCTGGCTGCACGACAAAGACCGTCCGCTGGGGCGGATGGCCATGGCGGTGGGAATACCGATGCAATCCAGTCCGGTGACATCGGCAACGCGGGTGATGCCCACGTGGCGCATCAGGGCGGGAAGCCTCTCTAACGTGGCCTCAATGGATGAGGCCCTCCAGGTTCCGCCCAAGTCATGGCGCGCCGAAGGTCGGTTGCCCGCCAATGCGTCGAAGAGCTGATCGAGGGAGTGACCCATGAATGCGATTACCTCTTTCAGACGGGGTCTTGAATATATCGTAGGTCTGGCCCATCCTCAAATCTGGATAGCTCGTTTTCTGGTGGTGCCGCGTAATGATCAGCCAAGTATTACGACAATGCGGGGCCGCCTTCCGTCACATAAACAATACAGAACCTGAACTGTCGATGGCGGCTGGGTCGAGACTGTCGGAGGTTATTCTGACCTCGCCGCCAAGGCTACCTCGCCTCCTCGTCTATCTCTTATTCGCATTTATTTGCACAGCCTTGATCTGGGCGACGCTCAGCAAAGTCGATGACATTGCCACGGTACCAGCCGAGGCGGTGCCCCAGGGACGGCTGACTCCGGCCCAAAGCCCGTTTGCGGGAGTGATCAGGGAAATACTCGTAGAAGAAGGTGCCTCCGTAACGAAGGGTCAGCCCTTGGTGACCCTGGAATCCAAGGAGGTCGCAGGTATCCTGACCGAGATGCGGAAACGCCGGGCCGACCTTAGGGTTGCCGAGTTCGTGAAGAGTACATCGCTACCGCAAAGACTCGAATTCCTTGATGGACAGATTCAGTCCGAACGTATGCGTTTAGAAGAACGCGAGAAGATCCACACCATTGAGGTTCCCAGAAAAGCGGAGGAGGTCCGTCGCTTGATGTTTGAAGTGGAGGACGCGCGGGGGCGTCTGGCTTCGGTGACCAAGGAACTGACCGCCGGAAAGGTTCTCGGCCAAAGCGGCTACATCACCGAACGCAAGCTCGATCAATTGAACCGTGATCGTGATGAGGCCGATAATCGCGTGCGCACCGCACAGTCTCGCCTCCTCGACGCGCAGCTTCGCGAGCGTCAGGAGATCTCGGAATTCAACGGCGACAGACAGAACAACCTGTCCAAGATCGGGGCATTCGAGCGGGAGAAGGGTGATCTTCGGACCAGTGTCATGGAGCGTCACGAAGCCGCCGTGATCGAGTTTGAACGCGCCCGCGACATGGCGGCCTTCAGTCTTAAGGGAGTGAGCCGTGAGACCCTGGACAGTATCGCCGATGCTGGTGGCGACGCCACCAATCTAACCACGATTACGGCATCCGAGGACGGCGCTGTTTCCGAGTTGAAGGTTCGCAAGCCCGGTGAAGCCGTTGAGGCCGGTGCCGTATTGCTGACTCTGGTTCCCAAAGGCGCCCCCCTGACTGCTGAAATTCATGTTCCCGACAAGGAGATCGGCCGTCTTGCCATCGGACAGACGGTGCGCTTCAAGTTCGAGGCCTTTCCCTTTGCCGAATATGGCGTCCTTACCGGTCGTATTGACCGCATCGGCTTGAGCGTGGTCGGTGGAATGGAGCGCAAGCTTACCGGACGGGAAAGCGAGCCGGTGGAGGCGCGCTATTACCCGGCATTCTCGACCTTCCATCAGGACTATTTCCGGGTCGGTGACCGGCAGGTCCGTCTGCTTCCCGGCATGAAAGCCACCGCCGAAATAGTGACGGAGCGCAGGAGCGTGCTGGCCCTGCTCTTCAATCCGATCAAGGAATTCTCCCGCCCGCAACCGGCCGTGCCATGACAGAGGCGATGTTCAGATCATGATTGCTGACGAGATCCGAGCGCTGCTGCGAAATCAGCCGGTATTTGCCGCGCTGTCGGACCAGGAACTGACCGAACTGGCCTCCGCCGGAGTGGCCACCTCGTTTCCCATGGGCAAGACGGTCTTTGCCGAGGGTGAACAGGCGGAAGCCGCCTGGCTGGTGTTCGGTGGCCGTGTGCGTATCCTTCGGACCGAGGGCAGCCATCAGGTCACCTTGGCCACCGAAGGGCATGGGACATTCATCGGTGAACGCGCCTTGCTCGAAGGCGGTGCCCATACCACCACCGTGCGCGCCATGGATGATTGCGTCCTGATCCGATTCGATCACGCCGACGTGCACTCCTTTTTCGCCGCCCGTCCGGCGCTGAAGGCGTTTTTCGACCAACTGGCCGCCAGTCGGGCTCTGCGGGGGTTCCTGCGAACCAGTTGGCTGCTGCGGGAACTGCCGCCGCATGTGATTGGGGAACTGCTCGGCCAATTCGGAACCTGCCGCTTCGCCCGCGACGACATGCTGTTCCGGGAAGGAGAGCCGGGAGACGCCATCTTCATCTTGCGCTCCGGCGAGTTGGCCGTCATTCGCGAACGCGACGGCCAACGTCAGGTGCTGGCCCGGATCATCCCCGGTGAATTCGTCGGCGAACGCGCCCTGGTGCTGGAGCAACCGCGAGCCGCCACGGTAATCGCCACCGCCGACAGCGAATGCCTGACCCTTGACAAGGCCCAGTTCGACCGGTTGATCACGACCGAGCCGCAACTGATGGAAAAACTGCTCAAGCAGGTTCGTGGCTACGAAGCCATCGACCAGTCGGTGATCGAGACCATCACCGCCAACCAACCGCCATCGATGCGCTTGGAGCCAGACTATGCGGCCGAGTCATCAATGGCCGCAGGAGAAGATCCGACGCCGGAGCCTCCCACCGCCACCTGGCCCTGGCGGCGTTCAGCCAAGCGCTATGTCTGGTTGCAGCAGGCCGACGAGACCGATTGCGGCGCGGCGGCGCTGGCCATGATCGCCCGTCATTACGGTCAACGCCTATCCATCGCCAAATTGCGGGAAATCGCCAATGTCGGGCGCGAGGGCGCCAGCATGTACAGCCTTGCCCGGGCGGCCGAGGCCATTGGCTTTTCCACCCGCTCGGTCCGGGTAGACTTCACCCAGCTCTCGCGGCTGCAACTCCCCGCCGTGGCCCATTGGGAGGGCTATCACTATGTGGTCGTCTGCGAGGTAAACTCGGATCAGGTGGTGATCTCTGACCCGGCCATCGGCATCCGCAAGCTTTCCCACGACGCGTTCCGACAAGGGTGGAGCGGCATTCTGCTGCTGCTCAATCCAACCTCGAAACTGCGTGATCAAGAACAGGAACAAACGACTTTTCGCCGTTTTCTGCCCCTGATTTCACCGCATTTGCTGCTGCTGGCCGAGGTGATGGCGGCATCCATCGCCATCAATCTGTTCGGCTTGGCCATGCCGGTCTTCACCCAGACCATCATCGACAAGGTGTTCGTCCATCAAGATACCCGCCTTCTTAATGTGATGCTGGGCGGAATGGTGATTGTCGGTCTGTTCTCCACCCTAACCGTGATGCTGCGACAGTACCTCCTGATTCATGTGTCCATGAAGATCAGTCTGCGAATGTCATCGGATCTGTTCCGCCAGACCATGCGGCTGCCCATGCGCTTTTTCCACACGCGAAGGGTCGGCGATATCATCACCCGGTTCGGCGACAACGAAAAAGTCAGGGAGCTTCTGACCGGCAGCACCATCCGCACCATCCTCGACCTAGCCATGATCATGGTCTATGCCTCGGCCATGGTGTTCTACGACTTTAAGCTGGCGCTGGTGGCTCTGGTCTTCATTCCTCTGTCGGCAGTGGTGACCGCTTTGTTCGCCCCGGTGATGAAGCGCAACAACAATCTGCTGTTCGATCGCCACGCCAATGTGCAGTCCAAGCTGATCGAGGCCGTCAACAAGGTGGCGGCAGTCAAGGCCGCCACCGCCGAACTTCCGGTGCGTTGGCGGTTCGAGGATGCCCTGGTCAAGCAGACGGAGCAGGAGGTCAAGAGCGTCAAGCTGGATATGGGCATGATGGGAACATCGAGTGCCATCCAGGTGACATTCTCAACCGCCATCCTGTGGTTTGGTGCCGGTCAGGTCATGGCGGGTCAATTGACCGTCGGCCAGTTGATGGCATTTCAGATGCTGGCCGGCATGGTGATGACGCCGGTGCTCGGTCTGGTCAACGCGTGGCATCATCTTCAGGACGCCCTGCTGTCGCTAGGGCGCCTCAACGCCATCTATGACGCCACCCCGGAGGATGAAAGCGCGGCGGTGATCGCCTTGCCACGCCTCAAGGGCGGCATTCGCTTCGAGAACGTGTCCTTCCGCTACAGCAGCGATATGGAGAACGTGCTGAGCAATGTCAGCTTCGACGTCCATCCGGGCGAGACCATCGCGGTGGTCGGACGATCCGGCTCGGGCAAGAGCACCCTGGTCGCTCTGCTCCAGCGCCTCTACAAGCCCACCGAAGGCCGGGTGCTGTTCGACGATATCGACACGTCCTTCGTGCCGGTCCACCAGTTGCGCGCCCAGCTCGGCGTGGTGAGCCAAGAAACCGCGCTGTTCACCGGCAGCATCCGCGATAATATCGCGCTGCACGACCCCGACGCTTCCATGGCCCGCATCGTCGCGGCGGCGAAACTGGCCAATGCCCACGACTTCATAACCTCCTTCCCCATGGGCTACGAGACCGTGGTGGGCGAGGTCGGTATTTCCCTGTCGGGCGGGCAGAAGCAGAGGGTTGCCATCGCTCGGGCATTGATACGCGACCCCAAGGTCATCATTTTTGACGAGGCGACCTCGGCGTTGGACTCCGAATCCGAGCGGGCGATCCAATCCAACATGTCCTCCATCATGGAAAACCGCACGGCGATCATCATTGCCCACCGGCTGTCGACCATCCGCAACGCCGACGTCATCCTGATGATGG
>JAYTWE010000142.1:0-6952 GCA_043744055.1 Magnetospirillum sp. | reverse complement strand
GCCGTGATCTTGGTGCATACACACCGGAATCTCGGGATAAGTCTCGATGGCGGCCAGGATCAGGTGGCGCAGGAAGGCTTCACCGGCGTATTTGCGGGCACCGGCCGAGCCCTGGAGGATCACCGGGCTGTCGGTGGCCGAAGCGGCCTCCATGATGGCCTTGACCTGCTCCATGTTGTTCACGTTGAACGCGGGAATGCCGTAGCCGTTCTCGGCAGCATGGTCGAGGAGCTGGCGCATCGAAACAAGGGACATTTACTTCATCTCCTTCCTGGCGTTTTAGCGGCTTTGCCGTCTTAAAGGCGGGCTTGGGCCGCGTCGGCCACCGCGGTCGCGGTGATTCCGAAATGCTCGTACAGTTTTTCAGCCGGGGCGGAAGCACCGAACCCCTTCATGCCGATGATGGCTCCGGCCTCACCGACCCAACGCTCCCAGCCGAAGGTCCCCAGCGCCTCGACGGCGACGCGGACGGTACCTTCCCCCAGTATGGCGGAACGATACTCCTTTGGCTGGCGTTCGAACAGTTCCCAACAGGGCATGGAGACCACGGCGGCATTGATTCCGCGCTCCGCCAGGATCTTCTGTGACTCCATGGCCAAGCTGACTTCCGAGCCGGTGGCGATCAGGGTGACCTGACGCTTTCCTTTTGCCTCGGACATGACGTAAGCCCCCCGAGCGCTGCGGTTCTCGTCGGTGTGTTCTGTGCGCAGAGTGGGCAGGTTCTGGCGTGACAGGGCCAGGACGCTGGGGCCGGTGGTGTTCTCCAGTGCGGCCTCATAGGCCTCCATGGTCTCGACCGGGTCGCAGGGGCGGAACACCAGAACATTGGGAGTGGCGCGCAGAGCGGCGATGGTCTCGATGGGCTGGTGGGTGGGGCCGTCCTCGCCCAGGCCGATGGAATCATGGGTCAGCACATAGATCACCCGCTGTTCCATCATGGCGCTCATGCGCAGCGCGGGCCAAAGATAGTTGGCGAAGATCAGAAAGGTGCCGCCATAGGGGATGAAGCCGCCATGCAGCGCCAAACCGTTCATCACCGCCGCCATGCCGTGTTCGCGCACGCCGTAATGGATATAGCGGCCCGAGAAGTCGGTGGGCGTCACCGATTTGGTGACCTTGGTATGGGTGAGGTTGGAGTGAGTCAGGTCGGCCGAGCCGCCGATCATCTCGGGGATGGCGGGGGTCAGGGCTTCCAGGGCTTCCTGGCTGGCCTTGCGGGTGGCCCATTTGGGCTGTTCCGCCGAGACCTTCTTCTTGAAGTCGGAGACGGCTTTCTTCCAATCTTCCGGCAGCTTGCCGGCATTGGTGCGCTCGAACTCCGCCTTGGCCGGATGGGCGGCCAGACGCTTGTCCCAGGCGGCCCGCTCGGAAGCGCCCTTTGCCCCGGCTTCGCGCCAGGCGGTCAAAATATTGGTCGGAATTTCGAACGGCGCATGGGGCCAATTCAGCTTGGCGCGCATTCCAGCCAGTTCTTCCGCACCCAAGGGAGCGCCGTGGATCTTTTCAGTTCCGGCGCGGGTGGGGGCGCCATAGCCGATGATGGTGCGGCACGCGATCAGGCTGGGCCGGTTGCTCTGACGCGCGGCCTCGATGGCCTTGGCAATGGCCTCGGAATCATGGCCGTCGCAACGGGCCACATCCCAATTGGAGGCGGCGAAGCGGGCCAGCTGATCGTCAGAGACGGAAAGGGCGGTATCGCCGTCGATGCAGATATGGTTGTCGTCCCACAGCACGATCAGCTTTTCCAGGCCCCAGTGACCCGCCATGGAGATGGCTTCCTGGCTGATGCCCTCCATCAGGCAGCCGTCGCCGACGATGGCATAAGTGTAGTGATCGACCGCATCCTTGCCGTAACGGGCGGATTGCATCTTTTCCGCCAGGGCGAAGCCCACGGCATTGGTGATGCCCTGGCCCAGCGGGCCGGTGGTGGTATCGGCGATGGAGACATGACCGAATTCGGGGTGACCGGCGGTGCGATAGCCCATCTGGCGGAAGTTCTTGATCTGCTCGATGTCCAGGTCTTCGAACCCGGTCAGGTAGCCCAGGGAGTACAGCAGCATGGAGCCGTGGCCAGCCGACAGGACAAAGCGATCGCGATCGGCCCATTTGGGGGCCTTGGCGTCGAACTTCATGAAGCGGGAGAACAGCACCGCCGCCACATCGGCCATCCCCATGGGCATGCCGGGATGGCCGGACTTGGCCTTCTCGATGGCGTCCACGGACAAAAAGCGGATGGCATTAGCCATTTCGGCAATGGTGGCCTGAGCAGTCATGGAACAGTCCTTACGGCTGATGGGGCTGGGCAATGGGCGAAGCAGAGCGGTTGGTGATGGTCAAGATTCAGGCGGTCGGAATCCAGGTGGGACGGCGACTCTGCGCAAGATGCGGCGGCGCGAGCGTAAGCACGCCGGATGCGAAGATGTCTCATGGATCGCCCTCTCCCGGAACCGTCCTGTTTTTCGCCGATAGTGGCGGTCCAGGTCAAGCGAAGGAACACCCTGGGGGAGGTGATAGTGAAATCTTGTGGATAGGCCAAAAGCCACTCGGACGGGTTGGCGCCGGGTGGCTTTGGTTTTATGTCAATAAAGACGGGGGTTTTACGTCAAGAAAGACGGAGGTTTTACGTCAAGAAAGACGGGGGCTTGGCGTCAAGAAAAAGCCTTGAAGGCGATCAAGGTGAAGGTGTCCTTCACCCCAGGCAATTTCTGGATGGTATCGACCACGAATTGGCCGATATCCGTCTGGTCGTCCAGATAGCATTTCAGCATCAGGTCGTATTGACCGGAAATAGAATGCACTTCGGAGACCCGCTCGATGTCTACCGCCTCGTCTGCGACTTGGTAAGACAGGCCCAATTCGCACTTAACCATGACGAAGATGGTCTGCATCCTGCCCCTCCTGGAGTATCAGTCCTCGGAACCGTCCTGATCCATATCTTCCGGCTCGGCATCCGCCAGATCCAGATCCGTATCGCTGGAATCGTCGGGAGTGCTGTTCTTGGCGGGCAGAGGCACGGCGGCAAGGATGAAGTCCGGCGGATGATCGCCAAAGCCGATTACGCCGTCGGCATGCAGCATCTCGCCGATTCCCAATTCGTCGATGCGGCCCCGACGGCGACCACTGCGGTCATCGCGGCCCCGGCCTCGGTTTTCATTGCCTCGACCGCGATCACGATCCGGGGCTTCATGGCGGGGAGTATCGTTCCGGGGGAGATCGTTCCGGGGTGCCTCGACAACACGAGGAGTATCGTTCCGAGGGGCTGCTTCACGGTCACGGCCACGGCCACGGCCGCGTTCAGTCCGCTTCGGCTGCTCGGCGGCAATGTCTTCGGAGACCGTTACCGCTTCCATGGTCGGAGCGGCTTCGGCGATTGCGACCGGAGCGGCGGCTTCACGAGGCTTGCGCCCGCGCGGCTCGCCGCGTCCACCCTTATCGGCGGGGCTGCTGCGTCCACCGCGACCCTTGCGGGCGTTCATATCCAGGTCCAGAGCGGGGACGCCCTCAACCTCGATCCGGGGAATGGTATTGCCGATCAGCTTTTCGATGGCGCCGATAAAGCGTCCGTCATCGGGGGTGGCGATGGTAAAGGCATGTCCGCTCATACCCGCGCGGCCGGTGCGGCCGATGCGGTGGACATAATCTTCGGCATGGATGGGAACGTCGAAGTTGAAGACGTGGCTGACGGCGGAGACGTCGAGGCCGCGGGCGGCGACGTCGGAGCACACCATCAGGCGGGCGTCGCCCTTCTTGAACATTTCCAGGGTCTCGCCACGAGCGGACTGGGCCATGTCGCCATGCAACTGCACCACGTCGAAGCCGTGCTTCTTCAAGGAGCGGAACAACACATCCACATCGCGCTTACGATTGCAGAAGATGAAGGCGTTCTTCACTTCCTCGATGCGGATCAGGTGGCGCAGAGTCTCGCGCTTGTCGATTTCCTCGACCACGGCCATGGCCTGGACCACGGTGGTGGCGGTCGACGTGCCAGGAGAAACGGTGACTTCCTTCGGGTTCATGAGGAAGGCGTCGGCCAGACGGCGGATTTCCGGGCCTAACGTGGCCGAAAAGAACAGAGTCTGGCGAATTTTCGGCAACAGGCTGACGATACGTTCCACATCAGGGATGAAGCCCATGTCCAGCATGCGGTCGGCTTCGTCGATGACCAGGACCTTGACGTCGTTCAGCAAGATGCGACCACGCTCGAACATATCCAGCAGACGACCGGGAGTGGCGATCAAGACATCGACACCGCGATCAAGCAGGGCGACCTGATCGCTCATGGATTCGCCGCCGATAATCAGCGCTTTGTTCAGCTTATGGTATTTGCCGTATTTGTCGAAATTGTCGGCCACCTGGGCCGCCAGTTCACGGGTCGGCGCCAAGATGAGCGAGCGGGGCATGCGTGCTTTCGCACGGCCAGCCGCCAGGATCTCGATCATGGGCAAGGTGAATGATGCGGTTTTGCCGGTGCCCGTTTGGGCACAGCCCAGCACATCTCGGCCCATCAGAACCACCGGAATGGCTTGCTTCTGAATGGGGGTTGGGTGCCGATAACCGGCTTCTCCAAGCGCCTGCAATAGCTCCGGGCCGAGGCCTAGATCTTCGAAGGTGGTCGAAGTGCTGTCTGGGCCGTCTAAACGGCCATGTTCAGTTTGGGGTGTCATGTGCGGCGGGATAATAGGGATTCGTGCGCCTAAGTCAACTCTGAACGGAATGCGCCACCACCTTATGCGGCAGGTGCGAGTTTTTCCCCAGCCTGTTACAGTTTCCCCAGGCCTGTTACAGTTTTATTGTTGCAAGCTTAAGGAGACAGCCATGTTGATTCAGGCCGAACGTTCCAGTCTGCTCATCGTTGACGTACAAATGGGGCTGGCTCCGGTGATGTCAGAGCCCCGGCGAGTCCTTCGTGGCTGTTCATTACTGATGCGATCCGCCGTGCGGCTGGAGATTCCCATGGTGGTGAGCGAGCAATATCCCAAGGGATTAGGCCGCACCATGGGGGAATTGCTCGATTTGGCTCCCGAAGGCGCGGTGATGGAGAAGCTGCACTTTTCATGCGCGGCCGATGATTCCATTCGCCAGCGCTTCGAAACCAGTGGGCGTAAGCAGATCGTCATCGCGGGAATCGAATCTCATGTTTGTGTGCTGCAAAGCGCATTGGGCTTCAAGGCGCTGGGCTACGAAGTTGCGGTGGTGGCCGATGCTTGCGCTTCTCGAACCGAAATCAACTTCAATGCCGCCATAAATCGGCTCGCCGATAACGGGGTGGATATCGTCACCACGGAAATGGTCATTTTTGAATGGCTGAATCGGGCCGGAACGCCGGAATTCAAGGAATTGTCGGCGCTGATAAAGTAGGAGAGGAGCGCGTCATGTCATCCCCCCTGATTCTTTTGCCCGGTCTTTTGAACGATAGCCGGTTATGGCGCCATCAGACGCGTATCCTGGTTAAGGATCGCGAAGTCCTGTTCGCCGATCTGACTCATGATGCCAGCTTGAAGGCCATGGCCGAGCGAGTCTTGCAAGTGGCGCCGCCGCGCTTCTGTCTGGCGGGGCTGTCCATGGGCGGATATGTCTGCATGGAGATCATGCGCCGTTCGCCCGAGCGGGTGGAGAAGCTGGCCTTGCTCGACACCACCATGCGTCCCGACCTACCTGAACAAATTCAGCGGCGGCTGGACGCCATCGGGATCGCCAAAGCGGGCGGCTTTGACAAGATCATGCCGACCATGTTGCCCAATTTGTTATGCGCCAAATCCCTGTCTGACGCCGCCATCACCACCTTGGCCAAGGAAATGGCCCGCACCGTGGGACGGGAGGCCTTTGTCCGCCAGCAATCAGCCATCATGGGCCGTCCTGATTCGCGTGAAACTTTGGCGGCGGTGCAGTGCCCCACTCTGATTTTATGCGGGGCTGAGGATTCCCTGACGCCGCTGGATCGTCATCAGGAAATGGCGGCCCTCATTTCTGGGGCACGCTTGGTCTGCGTGCCGGAAAGCGGCCATCTGTCGCCCCTGGAGCAGCCCGAGGCGGTGACCGCCGCTTTGGTGGAGTGGTTAGGGTAGGGTAACGGTGCCGGGGCAGCTATCGGTATTCACGGCGCTGGCGGGGCAGGGGATGGGCGATAGCTTGGTGTCAAGGCACAAGCGAAGTTCACTGAGAACAGAACCTTTGCAGCGCGCGGTCATGGCGGATGGCGCAACATTGGGCCAAAAGCCCTTGAGGCGGGATAGCGTAATTCTTTGGCCGGATAATCCAGCCGGATCAGGCCCCAGGCCATAGGTGGATGCCGCCCGGCCGATCATCTCGAAATACTCGTCTTGCCGCGTGGTGACGCACGAGCCGTGCTTCGCCCATTCGTGACGGCGCAGGCTTTCGCTCGGCATGACTTTGGCCGCCCCATCCAGGGTGGGGGATGGAGAGAGTGGGGGGACCTTGCCGCAGCACTGGGGCCAGCCGCCTCCGGCATATTGTGGCCACAACCCGTGGACGATAAAGCCGTTCCGGCGGGGTGGGGCGCATTGCTCGGCATCACGCTTTCCCGCTTGAGAAGAGCAAAAGCCGGGCGACCAGGACAGGCTGAGGACGTAGTAGTCAAACTGTCCTTTTTCCCCGCGAGCTTGGGAGCATTGTTGAGCTTGGACCGGCCATGATGCCAAAAGGGCCAAGATCAGCACCAATGAAAAAGGTTTCATCACTCACCTCTGGAAAGACCGGCCCGCCCGTCTGGAAAACAGATGTTATTCGTTCTATATTCAATAAGTGATCGATAATTTCAGATCACTCATTGAACGAAAGGCATGGAGCCATGGGGGCGAGAGGTCCGCTGTATCTGCGTAAGACCACCAATGTGGTGCTCGACGCCCTGGTTCAGGCGGTGGAAAATGCCGCCGGTCGAGGTCAGCCGGTCAGCAAGTCCATGCTGGACAACGTGGTGGCGGGACTGAAAGTG
>JAYTWE010000141.1:0-3243 GCA_043744055.1 Magnetospirillum sp. | reverse complement strand
TGGCCGAGGATTAAAGCACCAACTCGAACCGCTGTTCCGTCACCGAGATTCCCCAGGTTTTACCGGGCAATTCCTGGACCAGGACAAATCCCCGGCTTTCATAGAGCCGCCTTGCATCATGCAGTCCGGCGAAGGTCCAAAGATAAATCCGCCGGAATCCTTGCTGACGACAGAACTCCAAGGCTGCATCCATCAACTTGGAGCCGAGTCCCAAACCTTGGCACCTCTGATCCAAAATAAACCAGCGCAGATGTGCGCCGTTGTCCAAGCCATGACAGCCATCAACGACAATAGACCCCAGCACCCGATCCATGGAATCGACGACGCACCATAATTGGCTGGGGTGAAGATGGCGGCTTCGAACGAAATCCGCCAATTCAGACGCGACCTTGGCCTCGAAATAGGGGCCAAAATTCCAGCGCAGGGCGTAATAGCGCCCGTGAAGAGAAATGATATCGCCGAGGACACCGGCCTGCCAACCGGCCACGATGGAAACATCGTCAAGCATTCTTCGACCTCTGTCATCGACACGAGAATCGAAATCATGCCGGAAACACTGAAATTTAGCGATGACTACAGCAAGAGAAGCCCCAGCAGCCAATAGCTTCCGCCCGGCAGAATCGCAAGAAACAGGTTTTTGGAAACATCAGTCATGGTTGGTTCCTCCGCCTAGGGCGATACGAATACCCACACTTGATGCAAGAGATTGTGCGCCGAGGGCGAGGGGCAATACCACTGCGCAAAAGGATAGGCTCGGGCTAGAAGGGCAGAGCCCTTCGCGCCGCGAGACCTTTTATTGACTCATGCGGACCAAGCCAGCCCAAACGGCTCCTCCCCCCGTGCGAAGCATGGGGGGAGGTTGGGAGGGGGGACACTTAAGCTTCCCGAATACCGCTCAAGAAACGGTCCACTTCACTGCGCAGAGTGGCGGCTTGTTGCTGCAACTCCTCCACTGCGCCCAACACGTCCTTAGCGGCGCGGTCGGTTTCGTGGATGGTTTTGGACACGCCAGAAATGTTCTCGAAGACGTAATTGGTCCCCGAAGCGGCATGGTCGATGTTACGGGCGATTTCCTGGGTGGCGGCCCCCTGCTCCTCGATAGCGGCGGCGATGGTCGTCGTGATGCCGTCCATGGAAGAGATGGTGGTGCCGATGCCACGGATAGCGCGCACCGTCTTATCGGTTTCCTGTTGAATGGTGTTGACCTGATTGGAAATCTGCTCGGTGGCGCCGACAGTCTGGCGCGCCAGATTTTTTACTTCCGCAGCCACCACGGCAAAGCCTTTACCAGCTTCACCGGCCCGAGCGGCCTCGACCGTGGCGTTCAGCGCCAGCAGATTGGTCTGTTCGGCGATGCCGGTAATCATCTCGATGATTTCGCCGATCTTTTCCGCCGCACCGGCCAGTCCTTGGACGCGGCTATTCACCGAATTGGCCTCTTTGGTGGCCGAAGCAGCCACTTCGTTAGACCGTCCGACCTGCTGCGCAATCTCGTTGATGGACGAGGTCAGCTCTTCGGCGGCGGCGGCCACCATCCGCACATTCTCGTTGGCTTCGCTGGCCTGGCTGGCGGCGGAATCGGCCCGCTCCAGGGCCTGATCGGCGGAGTCAACCATACTGCGCGCCGTCAAGGTCATCTGTTGCGATGATGCCGCGACGGAATCCAGCACCGAGGTGACAGTTCGGTCGAAATTGGCGATCAGGTCTTCCAGTCGATGCATCCGCGCCTCGCGGGCCGTCGCGGCGGTCCGGGCCTCGACTTCCATCTGCTGCTTGGCGATGGTGTTGTCCTTGAACACCTGGACAGCACGGGCAATATCGCCCACTTCGTCCTGACGATCCAAGGCGGGCACGATGATAGAGGTGTCACCCGCCGCCAATTGGTTCATGCGGACGGTCATATCTTCGATGGGATCGGCGATGATCCCCTTCAAAATCCAGCGCACGCCGAGAACCGCCAAGATGGTCGCGGCAATACCACCCAAGGTCAGCCACATCAGCACCTTGTTCAGGCGAGTCTCGGACTCGACGGTGGATAGCGACGACGACAAGACGGCAATGACGTCGCCATCACTCATGCCCATGCCGCCATGACAGGCATGGCAGACTTCGGCCTTGGCCCCCTCGGTGACGCCGAGAATGATGGGGAGCGAGTAGCGGAAGAACCCATCAATGAAACGGCTAACCGGGACCTTGGCCTCCATGGCCTCGCGATCCACATCATCCTTGGGCAGCTTGGAAGCGCGGTCGGGCTCCACATCCTTCATGTGGGTCACCACATGCGGCCCCCAGGAACTCCACACTTTGCCAGGATAGTGGATGTTGCGACTGTCAAACCAATTATTGAAAACGGCGATGCCGATATTGTCAGCATCCTCGGGCCTTTTGGCCATGACATTTTGGATCAAGGCATGCAAAGAGGTCATTTCATTGGCCGATAATTGCAGCAACTGGCGTTCCATCTCCGTCCGTTCAAAACGGGCGATGGTGACCACCACACTTACAATAAGGGCTACGACGCCTAGACCGACAATGACCATGAAGCGGCTGGAAAGCCGCATATTACGCCATGCGTGCGACACGTATGCTCCACCCGGTAACGCGACCCGGTTAAGTCCGGTCGCTGCGCCCAAGAATCTCCCCGAGCCGAGACTATTATGAATGCCCGGAAAAGAAAACACCGAGCATTCGGTCCTTCGGAAAAATCTGCTTGGACGCAGCGAGCACCTAGCCTCTTACGAGGGAATCGTAATCAGAGATCAACTGACGAGTGATATCGCCCGGAGTGAAGGTATGCGCGGCAATTTCGCGGACAGGCGTCACTTCGGCGGCGGTCCCGGTCAAGAAGCATTCGGTCGCTTTGGCCAGTTCTTCGGGGAAAATAGCCCGTTCGACAACCTTGATTCCCCGCTTCTCGGCCAGGGCGATCACCGTCTGCCGGGTGATGCCGTTCAAGAAACAGTCAGGCGTCGGAGTATGAAGTTCGTTGCCGAATACGAAGAAAATATTTGCCCCGGTCGCTTCGGCGACTTGACCGCGCCAATCAAGCATCAACGAGTCCTCATATCCATCACCTTCAGCTTTATGCTTGCTCATGGTGCAGATCATGTATAGGCCAGCCGCCTTGGATGCTGTGGGGGCGGTCTCGGGGTGAGGCCGCTTCCAGGTGGAAACGTTAAGCCTGATCCCCTTCATCCGGGCTTCCGGGCTCCAATAGCTGGGCCAGGTCCAGGTGGCGACGGC
>JAYTWE010000140.1:0-9315 GCA_043744055.1 Magnetospirillum sp. | reverse complement strand
ACGAGGGAGTTTCCCATGCCCCCTCCCCAACCCTCCCCCGGCAAGCCGAGGGAGGGAGAAGCGCTGAATGTCAACGCGCCCTAAAGCGGCGAGGGGTTTTCGCCGTCTTGTGAGCTTATTCCGCAGGGCCGATGATGAGCGCGATAGAGCCCACACCGTCGATCTTGCCTTCGATACGATCACCCGGCTTGACTGGACCGACACCTTCCGGGGTGCCGGTATAGATCAGGTCTCCCGGTTGCAGATGGTAGAACTGAGACAGATGAGCGATCAGGGCCGGGACTGAGTGGATCAGTTCCTCGATATTCGAAGACTGCTTAACGACTGCGTTGACCGTCAAAGAAATCGCCGCCTTGGTGGGGTGGCCGATACGGCTGGCTGGCACGATAGGGCCGAGCACCGCAGAATCCTCAAAGTCTTTGCCCAGATCCCAAGGACGCTGCTTCTCGCGCGCCTGAGTCTGAAGATCGCGCCGGGTCATGTCCAAGCCGCAGGCATAGCCGTAAACCAAATCCAGAGCCTTATCAGCCGCGACCTTGAACCCCGCCACGCCAATGGCCACCACCAGTTCCATTTCGTGATGATAATTGGCGGTACCGGGCGGAAACGGAATGGTCGAGCCCGAGGGGCAATAGGCATAACTGCCCTTCATGAAATAGAACGGCGCGTCACGATCGGCGACCACGCCCATTTCCTTGGCATGAGCCTCGTAGTTACGGCCAACGCAAAAGATACGGCGGATGGGAAAGCGGTCACTGCTGCCATCGATGGGGGCGGACATTGTTTCGGGCGGCGGAAAGATCATGCTCATGTCGGGGCCTCCTTCAGGCGAATTCTTCGTAATAGCCAAGCTTGCGCTGCATGGGCGCGTCATCGACCATGAACAGGAAGGCCGGAACCTTACTGCTGGCATTGGCAATGGTAACTTCGGCATGGGTCGGAACGGCCATGGTGTCCGCTTCGCCCCAGGCCAGAGTGACGCCGTCAATCTCTGTCTCGCCTGAGCCTTCGATGGCGTGCAGCACCGCCGAAGCCGAGCGCCGCACCGGCCGCGCCGTCTCACCGGGACGCAGCATCATTGCCGAGAAGCCCAGGATGGGCAAGCATTCCTGCCCCGTTTCGGGATTGACATAAGCGAGATGAACCATCTCGTTGCGCGGAGTCACGCTGGCCAGGGCCTCAAGCGATTCACGGACATCGCGCCAAGGAAAGCGCAACAGCGGATAAGGGGGCTTCGGCTTGCCCAGCGAGGCATAAGGCAGCAGCCCGGCCCGACGATAACGGGTCTGCGACGAGTCCGCTTCGTTACGGATGGTCTGGGATTCACCATCGGTGCAATAGGAAGCCTCCAGGGAATAGACCGCCGGAAGGTCCAGCGCGTCCATCCACACCACCGGCCCTTTTCCGGTATGTCCGTGCTCGTGCCACAGACCCGATGGCGTCAGAATCAGATCGCCCTTTTCCATGGGGCAGCGCTCGCCTTCCACTGCGGTGAAGCCGCCCTCGCCCTCCACCACGAAACGCACCGCACTGGGGCTGTGACGGTGGTTGGGGGCAGTCTCGCCCGGCAAGATCAGCTGCATGCCAATATAGATGGAGGGTGTCGCTTGCATGTTCTCCAAACCCAAGCCCGGATTGGCCAAAACGAGAACCCGGCGCTCCGCCTTATGAATGGGGGTCAGCTCCCCCGCCTTCAGCAGATTGGGGCGGATCTGGCCATAGGGCCAGATCACCGGCTTTGTGCGCCGCGCCGGGATGCCGTAAGGCAGGACCGAGCGCAGAGCGGGCCAAAGCGGCACCAGATTGCGCGCCGTCAATGCCTCCACATACTCGGCGGGAAGATCGGCCAGAGTGCCCAAAGAGGTCATGATGGGGTTTCCTCCTACTCTGCGTCAGGCTGGCGGGATGGCTCGGCCGCCTGGAACGCGGGCAGCGCCCGACAGGCGGCGGCGATCTTGCGGATGGTGGGATAAGCCTCCGTCGGGCATTTCATCCGTTCGGCATTGGCCAATTGCGGCACCAGACAAAGATCAGCCAGCGTGACCTGATCGCCACAGCAAAAAGGACCGACGCGCTCATCCTTGGCCAACATAAGCTCTACCGCCTCCAGCCCCACCGCCACCCAATGGGCGTACCAGCGGTCGCGGGCTTCGTCGGACAGGTCCAGCTCATCCTTCAGATAGTTCAGCACCCGCAGATTGCTGATGGGGTGGATATCGCAAGCGATGACCAAGGCCAGTGAACGCACCCAGGCCCGATCTTCCGGGTCCTTGGGCAATAACGGTGGAAGGGGATGGATTTCGTCCAGATATTCCACGATAGCCAGGGATTGGGTCAGCGAACGCCCCGAATCGGTGACCAGCGATGGAACCAGCGCCTGAGGATTGATATCCATGTAATCGACGGCGCATTGCTCCTTGCGGCGAAGGTGGACGAAGGCTTGCTCGGCCTCCAGCCCTTTCAGCGCCAAAGCGATACGGACCCGATAAGCCGCCGACGACCGGAAATAGCCATAGAGCTTCATGGTTCAGCCTCCCAGCCCGGTACCGCCATACAGCCATTGCAGACTATTATAAAAGTCATCCTGGCTTTTGGCCCCCATCACTGAATTGCGGATTTTACGCTCGACCCCTTCGGCATGATAGACATGGCCCAGCATGCGCGATGACAACACCACCCGATAGGCGCGCACGATGCGATCTTCTTGATAGTGGTGGAAGGCCTCGGCGAAATCGCCGCCGCTTTTCTCGAATGCGTGGGCCAGACAGACGGCGTCTTCCATGGCCATGCAGGCGCCCTGGGCAAAATACTGCAAGGTGGGATGGGCGGCATCGCCCAACAAGGTGACGAAACCATCGGTCCAGTTTTCGATGGGAGCGCGGTCGCCCAGCGACCACCGCCGCCATTCCTTGGGGATTTCCAAGATACGCTTGGCCCGAGGCACCAAGGCGGAGAAGCGTGACAGCACCTCTTCAGCGGTTCCCGGCTCGTTGGCTCCGGTCCAGCTTCCATCGGAATGGAAGGTTCCCACCACGTTGAAGGTCTTCCAGCCTTGCAACGGATAATGCACCAGATGCCATTTCGGCCCCGCCCACAAGGTGGCGGCATTCCAGCGCAAATCTTCCGGCATCTGTTCGATGGGCAGCACGGCGCGATAGGCCACATGACCGGACCAACGGATGGCATCACCACCGGTCAGCTGATTGCGAATTTTCGAGCGCACCCCATCGGCTCCGATCACCGCATCAGCCTGGAACACATCGCCCGCCTCGGTCATGACCTTAGCCCCGGTTGCGGTGTTTTCGTATGAAACCACCCGCTGCCTGGTCAACAACGTGATCTCACTCCGCGCCTGACAGGCCTTGAACAGCACCCCATGTAGATCAGCACGGTGAATGACCGCATAGGGATTGCCGAAACGCTGACGAAACGGCTCATCCACCGCAATCTGAGCGACCTGATCGCCGGTGGTGCCATCCATCATCACCAGACGGTCGATATAGACCGCCTCGGCCCGACCGGCATCGCCGACTCCCAGATAATCCAAGGCGTGAAAGGCATTGGGGCCGATCTGGATGCCGGCGCCGATCTCGCCGAACTTATCCGACTGCTCCAGAACCGTCACCTCGCAGCCCTTATTGGCAAGCCCGAGAGCCGCCGACAACCCGCCGATACCGCCGCCAGCGATAATGACCTTGCGCTTGGCTTTATTCCCCATGGGATGCCCCCTGCTGTTCTTTAGAGACAATCCAAAACTAACAAATTAATCAGTATACTGTCAATTATATTTCGACCAGCTTCCTTGACGTCGGCCTACGTCCTCGATAAAGCTCGCGAAACAGGTGTTGCCGAAAATGGACGAGAACCCCACCCTTCCCCTGGCCCTGGACAAACTTCCGGGCCATCTGATCCGCAGACTGCATCAGATCGCGGTGGGTATTTTTCTGGATGAAGCGCACGACTTTGATCTGACGCCGGTGCAATTCGCCGCGCTGGACGCCATCTGCACCCGGCCCGGCCTGGACCAGATCGGTCTATCGGGAGCCATCGCCTTTGACCGCACCACAATCGGCGGCGTGGTGGAGCGGCTGGAGTCAAAAGGACTGATCGACCGCAGAGTGGGCAAAACCGACCGGCGCACCCGTGAACTCTACATCACCGATCAAGGCTGTGAGGTGCTGAAAGCGGTATCTCCGGCAGTGCTGCGCACCCAAGATCGCATTCTGGAACCCCTATCCGCCGAAGAGCGCGAGACGCTGCTGACCCTACTGACCAAGCTGGTCAACGAAAACAACCCGTTCAGCCGGTCCCCTATTCGCGGCGATTAGCAACGTGCGCTAAATCAGACGCACGATGATCTAACGCAATATCTGGCGACGAATGGATTCGGCCATGGTCGCCGACGGCACCCCGGACTTGTACCACTCCACAAAAGCCCCATTCGGCCCCACCAGATAAATGACGGTGGTGTGGTCCACCGGGTAATTCCCCTCTTTATCTGGAGCGTGCCGAATCACACGGGCGCGGTAGCGCTTGACCAATTCGTCGATTTGTTCCAGGGAACCCGAAAGCCCCATCAGACGGGGATGGAACATCTTCACATACTCAGCCAGCACCGCCGGGCTATCACGCGCCGGGTCCAGCGTGACGAGGATGGGCTGCACCCGCTCCACCAGCGACCCCAAACCATCCAGGGCCTCGGTCATACGCTGAAGATCGGTGGGGCAGGCATCGGGGCAGGACGTATAGCCGAAATAGATCAGCAACCACTTGCCACGGAAATCGCTATCGCTGACCGACCGGTTTTCCGGTCCGACCAGGGTGAACGGCCCGCCGATGGGATCAGCCGCCGCCAAAGAAGGCAACGCCAGCAAAGCAATCGCCGACACGGCCAGCAGCCGCACCACCTGAAGTATTATACGAGGCATCGGACGTCTCCTGAAGCACCGGGAAAATGGTCGGAAACGCTCCCTTCATCCATGATTAAGATCAAGAGATCCACCGAAACGAAGCGATCCATAACCGGCCAAACGGACCCCGCCATTCTGAGCGCCGAGGCGTGCGCAAACCCATGCCGCATAGGCGCATCCGGTAGGGATGAGCCCGCGTATGACGACTATTGGGGGGGCCTCAGCGCTTAAAATGGCGTGGTCCGTGTCGCTATTAATTTTTTGTTCACCTGAGTTCGTTGCCCTGCATAGGGTCCATGGCCGATTGACCGAATCCCGGTGATGGGCCAACATCGGATTTTGATCGGCAACAGTGCCGGTCATGACATGATGGGGAAACGATATGGTCGCCGAAGTATTCGCCGATGGCGTGGGACGAGTGGATTTCGTCAGCGGCGTGGTCCGCATTGAACTGGTATCGCTGGAGCCCGCCGAATCCGGCCAAGGCAAGATGGAAGTCCGTCAGCGTATCGCCATGCCGGTGGACGGCTTCTTGCATTCCTTGAATACCATGGGCGACCTGGTCAATAAGCTGGTCGAGGCGGGCGTCTTGAAGCGCAACGAACAAAACGCCCCAGCTGTCAAGAAATAGCCCGAGAACACTGCCAAATCAGCCGCCGCCCCGATCACGGGCGGCGGCTTATTCATGGCATGACCGTCCTTGGGGAGATACATATGGCCTTGGGGAAATACGTATGGATTTACGAGGCATTTACCCTTTAAGGCCCATGCATTTACACTAAAGACGTATCTACGACACACCAGACCTATACGATCGGCACGGAGATCAAAGACAATTAAGGGCCGAATTTTATGGGATGCTGCATTACGAAAGATTCGATCGGCACGGTCATTCATCTTGTGGATGAATTAAACGAGGACGACTTCGACCGCATTCAAATGGGGTTTGAACAAGCGGTCGATAACGGTGCCGTCTATGTCATATTGGACTTCGATCAGTTGGAGATCGTCACCTCCTCGGTGACCGCTTTAATCGGAATGTTGCGGCTTCAGTCCCGGCGCAAAGGCACAGCTCTGGAACTGCGCAACGTCACCACGCACCATATGAAGATCACGGATCGGCAGCCCCGAATAGTCGCCTCTGCCGATCAGTAAGGCTTATTGCGGGCACCTTCGGAATATGTAAATCTTCTAAGAAGAAAACTCACAAAGGGAGGCCCGGATGTTTCCATCTTTCGACCCCAAATTCTTCGAGCAGTTCAGCCTCAACCCGGCTTCCCTTCTGACCAAGATCGCCGAGTTTCAGCGCGCTAATTTCGAAGCCGCTCGGGAAATCGCGGAAAATAACACCAAGGCCTTCCAGCAACTGGCCCAGGTCCGCGACCCCCAGTCATTCGTGACCATGCAGCCCGCCATCCTTCAGGCGGTGATCGAGCAAAATACCGAGATCATGACCCGTCTTTGGTCTTCGCTTGGCGCCGATATGGCTCCGCAAGCGCCCAAAGGCCGCCGTAAGTAAGAAAACGACTGGGGCGCGACCACACCGTCGCGCCCCACCCTTGCTCCTCCGCCCCAGGCTGGGTAGTGTAGCCGACTTTGCGAATTCGGTCGGAGAGCCTCAGCCTTGAAGTATGTGAGCACGCGCGGGAAAGCGCCGATCCTTGATTTCGACCACGTCCTGCTGGCGGGGCTTGCCCGTGACGGCGGCCTGTATTTGCCTGAAAGCTGGCCGGTCTTCTCCGCCGCCGAGATCAGGTCCATGCGTGGCTTGGCTTATGCCGAGCTTGCGGTTCGCGTCATGCGCCCCTTTGTCGAAGGCTGCCTGACCGATGCGGAACTGACCAAGCTCTGCTCTGAATCCTATGCCGGTTTCACTCATCCCGCCGTGGCTCCACTGAAGCAACTGGGCCACAATCAGTGGGTGATGGAGCTGTTCCACGGCCCGACCTTGGCCTTCAAGGATTATGCTCTTCAACTGGTCGGCCGCCTGTTTGACCATGTCTTGAAAAAGAAAGGGCAGCGGGTCACCATCGTTGGCGCCACCTCGGGCGATACCGGTTCCGCCGCCATCGAGGCCTGCCGTGACCGCGCCGCCATTGATATCGTGATCTTGCATCCGAAGGGCCGCGTCTCCGAGGTGCAGCGTCGCCAGATGACGACGGTTCTGTCCTCCAATGTCCGCAATGTGGCGGTGGACGGAACTTTTGACGATTGCCAGGATCTGGTAAAGACCCTGTTCAACGATGCGGCCTTCCGCGACGAGATGAATCTGTCGGCGGTGAACTCCATCAACTGGGCCAGGGTCATGGCCCAGATCGTTTATTACTTTGCCGCCGGAGTGGCCCTGGGGGCGCCCGACGTGCCCATGACCTTTTCGGTTCCCACCGGTAATTTCGGCAATGTCTTCGCCGGTTATGCCGCCAAGCTGATGGGGCTGCCCATCGATAAGCTGATCGTGGGCTCCAACACCAACGACATCCTCACCCGCTTTTTCGAAGGCGGGGTGATGAAGACTGATGGTGTCGTCCCCACTTTGTCTCCCAGCATGGATATTCAGGTCTCAAGCAATTTCGAGCGGCTGATGTATCTGTCCCTGGGCTCGGACGGGGCGGCGGTGGAAAAGCTGATGGGGGAATTCCGCGCCCATGGCGCCATGGTCATGCCCCAAGGAGCCTGGACTGCCATGCGCCAAGTCTTCGAGGCCTATCGCTTCGACGACGAATCCACTTTGTCGGTCATGCGGTCCCTGAAGCGCTCGACCGGCGAAACCCTGGACCCTCACTCGGCCATCGGAATCGCCGCCGGGCTGAAGGGACATTCCAATAAGGAAACCACCGTGGTGGCCTTGGCCACCGCCCATCCGGCTAAATTCCCCGATGCGGTGGAAAAGGCAACCGGGGCTCGCCCCGGACTACCGCCGCATCTGGCGGATCTGTTCCAGCGCGCCGAGCGGCTGGACTCCATGACTAATGACGCCGAGGCGCTTAAGGCCTATGTGCGGGCTTTCGCAAATCGGGGTAGGGCATGAGTTCGAATATCCGAGTCACTACACTTGCGTCTGGGCTTCAGGTCGTCACTGACCCCATGGAGACGGTGGAAACCGTTTCATTGGGCGTCTGGGTCGATGCCGGAACACGGCACGAACCCGCCGCACTGAACGGCGTGTCCCACCTGCTGGAGCATATGGCGTTCAAAGGCACCGAGCGCCGCACCGCCCAGGGCATCGCCGAAGAGATGGACGCCTGTGGCGGTCATCTCAACGCCTATACCGCCCGCGACCACACCGCCTATTACGCCAAGATTCTAAAGGAGGATTCCGGGCTGGCCCTGGATATCATCTCGGACATCCTCCAGCACTCCACCTTGGATTCCGAAGAGTTGGCCCGAGAACAAGCCGTGGTGGTCCAAGAAATCAATCAGGCCGTCGACACCCCCGACGACATCATCTTCGATCACTTCCAAGCCACCGCCTATCCCGATCAACCACTGGGTCGCGCCGTGCTGGGGACCGAGGAACTGGTTCGTTCCATGAACCGCGACAATGTCTTGGGCTATCTGCGCGGCCATTATTCCGCCCCCAGCATGGTCCTGTCCGCTTCGGGCCGCATCAATCATGACCATCTGGTGGAAACGGCGGAGAAGGCTTTCGCCCAATTGCCACCCCACCAACCTGCCAAGACCGAACGTGCCAGCTATAAGGGCGGCGACTATCGGGAAGAACGCGACCTGGAACAGGTCCATGTGGTCGTTGGCTTCGACGGCATCGCCTATGACGATCCCGATTATTACTGCGCCTCGGTCCTCTCCACCTTACTGGGAGGCGGCATGTCGTCGCGGCTGTTCCAAGAAGTGCGTGAAAAGCGCGGCCTCGTCTACTCCATCTATTCCTTCGCATCCTCCTACAACGATGGCGGACTGTTCGGCGTCTATGCTGGCACCGGCGAAAACGAAGTGGCCGAACTGATTCCCGTCATGTGCCATGAGATCGTCAAGGTCGGAGCCGGAGTCCGCGATGACGAGGTCCAGCGCGCCCGCGCCCAGTTGAAGGCTTCCATCCTCATGAGCCTGGAAAGCACGACCTCCCGCTGTGAACAGCTGGCTCGCCAGATGGCTGTCTATGGCCGCCCCATTCCGGTGGCCGAAGTGGTCGCCAAAGTCGAAGCCATCACCGCCGAAGATTGTGCCCGCGTAGCCCGCCGCCTGTTCGCCGGCGCCCCAACCTTTTCGGCCATCGGTCCCCTGGCCAAGGTTGAAAGCTACGATCAGGTGGCTGCGCGGCTGAAGAACTAAAGTGCGTTAACATTTTGCACTTCTCCCTCCCCCAGCTTTGCTGGGGGAGGGTTGGGGAGGGGGCGTTCGGCCAGAGCCCCCCTCCCGGCCTCCCCCCGGCAAGCCGAGGGGAGGG
>JAYTWE010000139.1:0-10231 GCA_043744055.1 Magnetospirillum sp. | reverse complement strand
TGATGACTTCCGGCATGACCAGCGGCGCGGTAACCATGCCGGTGAATAAGGTGCGTCCAAAGAAGCGGGTGAAGCGCACCAGCACCACGGCGGCCAAGGTGCCGAGCACGGTGGAGAGGGTTGCGCTAGTCATGGCGACTTTCAGACTGAGCCAAGCCGCGTCGAGCACCCTCTCATCATGGAGGAGTTCACCATACCATTTGGTGGAAAATCCTCCCCACACCGTCACCAGTCGCGAGGCGTTGAATGAAAAGACGATCATCACCACGATGGGGATGTAAAGGAAGGCATAGGCCAGGATCAGCAGACCGTAGAGGATCATCCTCCGTTCTCCTCGGCCTTGGTCCGTGCGCTCTGGACGACCATGATGGGGGCCACCAGCAGGACCAGCATGGCGATAGCCACGGCGGAGGCCACTGGCCAGTCGCGATTATCGAAGAACTCCGCCCACAGAATTTTGCCGATCATCAAGGTGTCGGGGCCGCCCAGCAGATCGGGAATGACGAATTCGCCCACCGCCGGAATAAAGACCAGCAATGATCCCGCGATAATGCCCGGCATGGATAAGGGCAGAGTGATGGCCATGAAGGCTTTGATGGGGCGGCAGCCCAGATCGGCGGCGGCCTCCAGCAGTGACAGGTCCATCTTCTCCAATGTGGCGTAAAGCGGCAGAACCATGAAGGGAAGATAGGAATAGGTCATGCCGATGATGACGGCCAGATCGGTTTGCAAGATCTGCAACGGCTCGGAGATGATGCCCAGCCACAGCAGCAGGGCGTTCAGCATGCCTTCACTCTTCAAGATGCCGATCCAGGCGTAAACCCGGATCAGGAACGAGGTCCAAAACGGTAGCGCCACCAGCAAGAGCAGCGATTGCCGCCAAGCCTGCGGTGCTCGTGCAATGGCATAGGCGGCGGGATAGCCGATCAGAAGACAGCCTAATGTGGCGATGCCGGCGATACGGATGGAGTTGAGATAGGCGAAGGCGTAAAGCTCATCGCCGAACAGACCCGCGTAATTGCTTAAGGTGATGTGGAAGGTTACGGCTCCGGCCTCGTCCATCTCCCACAGGGGCAGATAGGGCGGTGCGCCAGCCGAGGGTTCGGACAGGCTGATCTTCAAGACGATCAGGAACGGAACCAGGAAGAACACCGCCAGCCAGGAATAAGGCGGCAGCCCCACCAAGAACCGTCCGAACCGTCGGATCAGCGCATCTGGATTCATTGGGTCAAGACCAGGGCGTTGGCGGGGTGCCAGGACAGATAGACCGGATTGTCCCAGGTCAGGGGTTGTTCGTCGGTATGGCGCAGATTGGTTTGCAACGCCGAAATTTTATGGCCGGATTCCAGCCGCACATGGAAAATGGAGACGTCGCCCAGATAGGCGATATCGGCGATGATTCCCTTGGCCCAGTTCAATCCTTCGGCGGGGATGTCGCGGCTGATTCTAACTTTTTCCGGTCGGACCATGACGGCGACCGAGGTTCCAGCCGTCAAGGGTTCCGCATTGGCGATGGTGAGGTCATGGGCCAGTTCGGGGCAGTTCACCACCACCTGACCGGCCCGGTTTTCCGTCACTACGGCTTCGAACATATTGGCGGCGCCGATGAAGTCGGCCACAAAGCGGCTTTCAGGATATTCGTAAATCTCGACCGGTGGGCCGATCTGTTGGATTCTCCCGGCATTCATCACGCCGATGCGCGACGACATGGTCATGGCCTCTTCCTGGTCGTGGGTGACCATGACGAAGGTGACGCCGACTCGGTCTTGAATATTGACCAGTTCCAACTGGGTCCGTTCTCGCAGCTTCTTGTCCAGCGCTCCCAGCGGTTCGTCCAGCAGCAGAACCTTAGGCTCTTTGGCCAGGGCGCGGGCCAGGGCGACGCGCTGGCGCTGTCCGCCCGACAGCTGATGGGGGTTGCGATTGGCGAACTGGCCCATCTGAACCAGATCAAGCACGGCGCGGCTGCGTTCCGCGATCACTGATTTTGATAGGTTATCCTGTTTGAGGCCGAAGGCGATATTCGCCTCCACGCTCATATGAGGGAACAGGGCATAGGATTGGAACATCATGTTGACCGGCCGCTCATAGGGCGGAATTGCGGTCATATCGACGCCGTCGATGAAGATCTTGCCCGCGCTCGGGGTCTCGAACCCGGCCAGCATGCGCAACAGAGTCGTCTTGCCGCAGCCCGAAGCCCCCAGCAGGGAGAAGAACTCGCCCTTATGGATGGCGAGGTCCACATGATCCACGGCGACAAAGTCACCGAACCGCTTCGAGACTCCCTCGAAGCGGATCAATGGTTTGGATTGCGGGTCGGTCCAGGGTTGGAAGCTGCTTTGTTGAGCCATTACTTACCGGTCTTCACGCTTGTCCAAATCCGGGTGCGCTCCCGCTCCTTGGGCAGTTCAGCCGGGGGAACCTGGAATTCCTTGGCCAGGACCGCCGCCGGAGGATAGATCACCGGATCGGCCAGGATGTCCTTCTTCACGAAGGCTTTGGACGCGCTTACCGCATTGGCGTAGCCGGTGGTGTTGGTGATGTCGGCCATGATCTCGGGCTTCAATAGGAAGTCGATGAAGGCATGGGCATTGTCGGGGTGGGGGGCATCCTTGGGAATGGCGGCGGCGTCGATGTTTACCACCGCGCCTTCCTTGGGGATGAAGATTCCCAGCTTGACGCCCTTGCCCGCCTCATTGGCGCGGTTGCGGGCCTGGACCAGATCGCCCACATAGCCGTGTGCCATGCAGGTGTCGCCATTGGCCATATCGTTGATATATTTTGACGAGTGGAAATATTTCAGCGACGGACGGATTTTGGTGACGACCTCGGCGGCGGCTTTCAGGTCCGAGGTCTCCAGGCTGGCCCCGTTGCGGCCCAGATAGAGCAGGGCGGCGGGGAGCACCTCGGTGGGGGTGTCCAGCACGCTGATTCCGCAGTTTTTCAGCTTGGCGATTTTTTCCGGGTCGAACAGCACCGACCAGCTGTTGAACTCCATGCCCGGGGCCGCCTTGGCCGCCTTGTCCATGTTGTAGGCGATGCCGGTGGCGGAAATCTGATAGGGGATGGCGTAGAGATTGCCAGGATCAGCCACGCCGCCCATGGTGGTCATGACCTGGGCATCCAGATTGGCGTAATTCTTCAGCTTGGCGCGGTCCAGCTTCTGATAGATGCCCGCCTTGATCTGCTGGGCGAGAAAGGGCGAGGCGGATGGAAACACTACGTCATAGCCCGATTTCCCGGCCTGAAGCTTGGCCGAGAGAATCTCGTTGCCGTCATAGACATCGTAATTGACCTTGATCCCGGTGGCCTTGGTGAACTTCTCCAAGGTGTCGGGGGCGACATAGTCCGACCAGTTATAGACGTTGAGAACCTTTTCCTCTTCGGCCCAGGCCGAGGTGGATAGCAGAACCAGTCCCAAAATTACGGCGATACGCATGGACAGCCCCCCCTGGTTGGCTGAAACGTGGCGGTCTCCTATTTCGGACCCTCTCCGCGTCTTGTCAACCGTGATCCTGCCTTGGATGATGGGAGAAATGGTGAAAGGGGGATGGGATGGATATTCAGGTGGATGGAAGGCGGGTTTTCATCGCGGGGGAAATGGGAGAATTCCCCCGCATTCTGCTGGTCCATGGGGCCGGGGGCGATCATTCTGTCTGGGATGGGCTGCGTACCGGCCTGGGGGCTCTGGCCCTTGATCTTCCCGGTCATGGCGGCTCGGAGGGACCGGCCTTGGCCTCCATTGCCGCCGTGGCGGATTGGCTGGCGGCGGTGATTGATGCGCTGGGGGGCGAGGCGGTCTGTGTCGCCGGGCATTCCATGGGAGCCTTGGCGGCGCTGGAGCTTGCCGCCCGCTATCCCGAGAGCGTGCGCGCCCTGGCTC
The DNA here is from genome assembly GCA_043744055.1 of Magnetospirillum sp. Taxonomy (GTDB): domain Bacteria; phylum Pseudomonadota; class Alphaproteobacteria; order Rhodospirillales; family Magnetospirillaceae; genus Phaeospirillum. Next base: position 6,348 of record JAYTWE010000139.1, on the reverse strand, counting down.
TGATCGGAGCCGCTGCCCTGATGCCGGTTCATCCCGATCTGTTGAATATGGCTGCCGATGACCCGGCCAAGGCGGTGGATATGATCGTGTCTTGGGGTTTTTCTAAGGAAGGGGCTCCGCCCCAGGCGGTGGAGGCGACCCGGCGGCTGATGAAATCTTGTGCTCCGGGGGTGCTTCAGGCCGATCTTGCCGCTTGTGATTCCTACAAAGACGGCGCAAATGCCGCAGCATCGGTGCGCTGTCCGACCAGTGTCATTTGTGGCGAGTTCGACCGGATGAGCCCGGCTAAGTTCGGCCTCGCCTTAGCTGATTCCATGGTGGATGGCCGGTCTCAGGTGATTGAAAATGGTTGCCACATGCTGATGGCGGAGCAGCCCGCCGCAGTTTTGGCCGCTCTTCAGGCAACAAGATTGTTTGCTAGGTAAACAATCTTGTTGCCAAAGTTGTTGGCCTGGTAAACAATCTCTTCAATATCAGCTGGAGAGAATGGTCATGAAGCTTGCCCAGGCCCGCGTCGAGGAATGTTCGGAAAACCGGATTTCCCATGGCTGTATGGCTCTGGAGCTGGGCTTTCATCTGCGCCGTTCACAGGTGGCGGCGTTCAAGCATTTCGCCCAGACGGTGACCATGGCCGAGGGGATTACGCCCGGCCTCTACGGCACGATCCAGGTGATCGCCAATAATCCGGGCCTGACTCAAAGCGCCTTGGCCGAGGCCATGGATGTTGACCGCTCTTCCATCGTCAAGGTGGTGAACCAACTGGAAGAAAAGGGCCTCATCTCTCGCGATGCGGTTCCCAATGATAAGCGCAGCTACAGTCTGCGCCTGACGGCCCAGGGTAGGCTGTCCCTGAAGCGCATCGAGGACTCGGTCATGCGTCAGGACCAGGAATTTTCCGCCGCCCTATCCGAATCCGAGCGCGAGACTCTGATCGGCTTGCTGAAGCGGCTCTACCAACAAGACTGAATAAAATTGCGGGAATGGGAGGACTACCTTGAAAAGCATCCTGCGTTTGACCCTCAACGGGCGCCCCCGCGAGGATCTGGTTCCCGACAACATGCTGTTGTTGGACTATCTGCGCGAAATGACCGGTCTGACCGGCTCTAAGCAAGGCTGTGATGGCGGCGAATGCGGCGCCTGTACGGTTCTGGTGGATGACCGGCCCCGGCTGGCCTGTTCCACCTTGGCCCATCAGGCGGCGGGTAAGAAGGTCGAGACCATCGAGGGCCTCGCCACCCAAGGCACCATCTCCAAGCTCCAAGCAGCCTTCCACGAGAAGCTGGGCACCCAGTGCGGCTTTTGTACGCCCGGTATGATCATGGCGTCCGAGGCTTTGCTGCGCAAAAACCCTGATCCGTCCCGCGACGAGATCAAGACGGCGCTGGCGGGCAATCTGTGCCGCTGCACCGGCTATGTGAAAATCATCGAATCGGTTGAAGTGGCCGCTGCCGGCCGCTCCTGCCAGGAGGCGGCGGAATGAGCGTGCGTATCCCTAAGAACGGCACGATCGGTGCTCGCACCCCTCTGGTGGACGGCGTCGAGAAGGTGACCGGCAAGGCTAAGTATACCGCTGATATCGTGGCGGTCGGCGCTTTGGTTGGTCGTATCTTGCGCAGCCCCGTGGCCCATGCCCGCATTTTGTCCATCGACACCTCGGCCGCCGAGGCTCTTGACGGTGTCGTGGCGGTCTGCACCGGAGCCGAGACCCCGGTTCCCTATGGCGTGCTCCCCATCGCCGAGAATGAATATCCGCTGGCCCGCGACAAGGTCCGCTATCGCGGCGACCCCGTAGCCGCCGTGGCCGCCATCGACGAGATCACCGCTGAAAAGGCGCTGGGTCTCATCAAGGTGGAATACGAGGCCCTGCCAGCCTACATGACTCCCAAGGCGGCCATGAAGCCGGGCGCGGTGGCGCTTCATGACGACAAGCCCAACAACATCTTGCGCGAGGTTCATGCCGAGTTCGGCGATGTGGAGGCCGGGTTCGCCGAGGCCGAGCTGACCCGTGAGAAGGTCTTTACCTTCGCCGAGGTCAATCACGTCCATATGGAGCTGAACGCTACCCTGGCGGAATACGATCCCGTCCGCGACTATCTGACTTTGAACACCACCACCCAGGTTCCGTACTATGTCCACCTGAAAGTGGCGGCTTGTCTCCAGATGGATTCAGCCCGTATCCGGGTCATTAAGCCCTTCCTGGGCGGCGGTTTTGGAGCGCGGACCGAATGTCTGCATTTCGAGATCATCGCCGGTCTGCTGGCCCGCAAGGCTAAGGGAACCGTGCGGCTGCTTCAGAGCCGTGAAGAAACCTTCATCGCCCATCGCGGCCGTCCCTGGACGGAAGTGAAGATGAAGATCGGCCTGAAAAAAGACGGCAAGATTACCGCTCTGGCCTTGGAGGCGACCCAGGCGGGCGGAGCCTATGCCGGTTACGGCATCATCACCATCCTCTATACCGGTGCGCTGATGCACGGGCTCTATCACATCCCGGCCATCAAGCATGACGCATGGCGCGTCTATACCAACACGCCGCCCTGTGGGGCCATGCGCGGCCACGGCACCGTGGACACCCGCGCCGCCTTCGAGGCCCTGCTGTCTGAGATGGCGGATGAACTTGGCATCGACACGCTTAAGATCAGACAAATCAATATGTTGCCGAGCATTCCTTATACAACGATGTATGCTCAGAAGGTCATGAGCTATGGTCTTCCTGAGTGTTTGGATAAGGTCAAAGAGGCTTCGGGCTGGGAGAAGCGGCGGGGCAATATGCCCAAGGGCAGGGGCCTTGGCATTGCCTGCTCTCACTTCGTCTCGGGCACTTCGACACCCAAGCATTGGACGGGCGAGCCCCATGCCACCGTTAATCTCAAACTGGATTTCGACGGCGGTATTACGCTTTTGACCGGTGCGGCCGATATCGGTCAGGGCTCCAATACCATGGCGACCCAGGTGGCGGCCGAGGTGTTGGGAGTGAGGCTGAACCGTATCCGGGTGATTTCCGCCGACAGCGCTTTGACGCCCAAGGATAACGGCAGCTATTCCTCACGCGTTACCTTCATGGTGGGCAATGCCTCGTTGGATGCGGCCGAGGCCTTGAAAGGCATCTTGGTCAAGGCGGCGGCAAAGAAGTTGGACGCCCGCGAGGAAGATATCGAGGTCATCGACGAAATCTTCATGGTGACCGGCAGCCAGGACCCCGGCCTGACCTTCCAAGACGTGGTCAAGGCGGCCTTGATCGACACCGGCACCATCACCGTCAAGGGGACCTATACCTGTCCCATCGAATATCAAGGCGACAAGAAGATCCGGGGCAGCGCCATCGGCGCGACCATGGGATTCTGCTATGCCGCTCAGGTGGTGGAAGCCTCGGTTGACGAGATCACCGGTAAGGTCACCGCCCACAAAGTGTGGGTGGCGGTGGATGTGGGTAAGGCGCTCAATCCCCTGGCGGTGGAAGGTCAGACCCAAGGCGGCGTCTGGATGGGAATGGGCCAGGCCCTCTCGGAAGAGACCCGCTATGACGATGGCCGCATGATGCACGGCAATATCTTGGATTACCGAGTGCCGACCATGGCCGAAAGCCCCGATATCGAGGTCATCATCGTGGAAAGCATCGACCCCAACGGGCCGTTCGGGGCCAAGGAGGCTTCCGAGGGTATGCTGGCCGGGTTCCTCCCCGCCGTCTTGGAGGCCGTCTACGAAGCCGTGGGCGTTCGCGCCACCGACTTCCCGCTCAGTCCCGATCGCATTACCGAACTGCTCGACGCGAAGGAAGCCGCAGAATGAATATCCTTCCCGATTTCCGCACCCTGCGCCCTGCAACCCTGGCCGAGGCGGTAAGTGCCCTGGCCGTCGATGGAGCCGTGGCCCTGGGCGGCGGCACCGATCTGCTGCCCAATCTGCGCCGTGGCTTGGGCCAGCCCTCGACCCTGGTGGATCTGACCGCCATTGGTAATCTGGCCGGAATTTCCACCCTGACCGATGGGAGTCTGCGCATCGGCGCCGGCACCACCTTGGAGGCCATCGCCGAGAACGGAGCTATTAAGGCCACTTGGCCTGTCTTGGCTCAGGCGGCGGAGCTGGTGGCCGGTCCCACTCATCGCGCCGCCGCGACACTGGGCGGCAATCTGTGCCAGGACACCCGCTGTGTGTTCTATAATCAAAGCGAGTGGTGGCGATCGGGTAACGGCTATTGCCTTAAATACGAGGGTGATAAGTGCCATGTGGTGGTCAAGAGTGACCGCTGCTACGCCACCTATCACGGTGATGTGGCCCCGGCTCTGATGGTTTTGGACGCTCAGGCGGAGATCGTCGGTCCCAGTGGCAAGCGTATATTGCCCCTGGCCCAGTTGTTCCGCGAGAATGGCGGTGACCATTTGGCTTTGGAGAAGGGTGAAGTCCTGGCGGCCGTGTTGGTTCCCCCCGCCGATGGTTGGAAGACCGCCTATGTGAAGGTTCGCATCCGTGACGCCATCGACTTCCCTCTGGCGGGAATTGCCGTGGCCTTGAAGCGCGACGGCGATAAATTGGTCGGGTTGAAGCTGGCCATCACCGGAACCAATTCCGCTCCGCTGATGATCGCCACCGAGACCCTGATTGGCGGCGGTTGGGATGGCGTCTCGGCCGAGGCCTTGACCCAATTGGTGCGCAAGACCTCCAACGTGCTCAAAACCACCATCACCGGCGTCAAATATCGCCGCCGGGTGCTGCTGGCCATGTCGCGCAAGGTGGTGAGCGATCTGTGGGAGGGCAAGTAGCCATCATGTGCGTCGACGCTATCCGCTGCGACCCCGCCGATATGGCCGCCGATGACGGCGAAGTGCTGGAGACGGCCCTGCGCTGGATGGAGGCGGGCAAGACGGTCCGTCTTGCCGTGGTGTTAAGCACCTGGGGCTCGGCTCCACGCAGCCAGGGTTCTTATATGGTGGTTGCCGGGGATGGAGCCTTTGCCGGTTCCGTCTCTGGCGGCTGCGTCGAGGCCGCTGTCATTTCCGAGGCCCGTGAATTGGAGGAGGGGGAGCCGCCGTGCATTCTCTCCTTCGGGGTGGAAGATGAAACCGCCTGGCAGGTGGGCCTACCCTGCGGCGGCAATATCCGGGTGGCGGTGTTCCAGCCGGACAAGGCTTTACTGGCGTGTATCGTGGCTTGCCATGCCAAGCGCATTCCCACCGCCCTGGCGCTTGATCTTACCACCGGGGCGCAAGTCCTGGCGGAAGGGGACGAGGCTATGGACGCCTTGCCCAAGGATGATGACAACCTCTTCATCCGCCTCCATGAAGCGCCCTGGACCATGATTATCACCGGGGCGGTTCACATCTCGCAAGTTCTGGCGGGGATGGCCCGCTCGGTCGGTTTCGCCGTCACGGTGCTGGACCCGCGCACCGCCTTTGCCGCGCCGGAACGCTTTCCCGGCATCACCCTGATCTGCGGCGAGCCGGATGAGGTTCTGTCCCATATGAAGCTGGACCGCCGTACCGCTGTGGTCAGTGTCACCCATGTGCCTCGGCTCGATGATGCCGCCTTGAAGATGGCCTTGGATTCTCCGGCCTTTTATGTGGGGGCGCTGGGCAGCACCCGGACCCACGCCAAACGATGCCAGCGCCTGACCGGGGCAGGGATCGACGCGGCGACCTTGGACCGTATCCGCGCTCCGGTGGGGCTGGATATCGGGGCCAAGACTCCGGCCGAGATCGCCGTTTCCATTCTGGCGGAGATCATCGCGGCTAGGCGGGGTAAGCCTCTTATCCCACGTGGAAAAAGCCCATCAGCCGGTTGAGTTCGCGGGACTGCTCCTCCAGGGAGTGGGCGGCAGCGGTGCTTTCTTCCACCAGAGCTGCGTTTTGCTGGGTCATCTCGTCCATCTGGGTGACGGCCTGATTGACCTGCTCGATACCGGAGGCCTGTTCGCTGGATGCCGTGGCAATCTCGGCAACGATGTCGGCCACCCGTTTGATTGCCGTTAGGATATCGTCCAGAGTCTTGCCGGTGCCCTTGACCAATTCGGCACCCGCCTTAACCTCTCCAGAGCTTTGGTTGATTAGGCCTTTAATCTCTTTGGAGGCCTGGGCCGAGCGTTGGGCTAGATTGCGCACCTCTTGCGCCACTACGGCAAAGCCCTTTCCGGCATCACCAGCTCGAGCCGCCTCGACGGCGGCATTGAGTGCCAGCAGGTTGGTCTGGAAGGCGATTTCGTCGATCATGCCGACAATATCGCCGATCTTTTGCGAGCTGCCTTCGATGCGCCCCATGGCGCTGATGGCGTCGGAGACCACTTGGCCACCCCCGGCGGCGATGTCGCGGGCACCGGCAGCCAAGTGATTGGCCTGTTGGGCGTTGGCGGCGTTCTGG
>JAYTWE010000138.1:0-1796 GCA_043744055.1 Magnetospirillum sp. | reverse complement strand
TATGAGCCTGGAGAAGAATAGCCGTCCCCTCTTGTCTCCACTCAGCTGGCGGCGGTGTCGTGACCCTCGGCGAAGGAGCGATAGCGCAGATCCTTACCGATGATATGACGCATCAGCCATTTGGACAGAAAGTCCAACGCCTCGCTGGCTGGAACGCTGGTCGGGTTGGCCATATAGCGTTCCCGCATATCCAGCACTTCCTTGACCATGCCGCGATGGATGTCCTGATGGGCTTCCAGATCGGGATAGCCGCAAGCCGCAAGCAGCTTTTCCTCTTCACCAAAGTGATAACGGGTATAGTCCAGAAGATCGCTCAAGACCGTATCCACGGTGCTGGTCGCATCGCCACTCATGGCGTCAAACAACAGATTAATCAACTCGATCAATTTCTTGTGGTGGTCGTCCATGCGGGTGACGCCAACACTGAGATTGTCCGTCCACTGAAGATATGACATGCCGTTCTCCCGCTCAAACTGGCTTTGACGGCGACCCTAGCACAGCGTCGAGGGTGGGGAAAACATGTCCCTGAAAGTCAATGAAAGCCGTAAGCGTCCATGGCAAGCACGCCGGACTCCACGCTGTGATGCAGTCTTTGGCCGATTCCATCGGGAGCGGCCCCCAAGGCGGTAAAAAACGGCAACAGATGCTCTTCGGTGGGATGGTTGCGGACGGCATGAGGTGCCATATGGCGATAATTCAGCAACGCTTCCACGTCGCCAGCCTCGGCCCTTGATGCCAGCCAGTGAGTGAAGGCGGTCACTTCCGGCTCCACCGGAGCTTCGGCCTTGCGGCGGAAATAGTCGTCCAGATTATGGGTGGCCGCTCCGGTCCCCATTACCAGAACACCCTCCGTCACCAGGGGCCGCAACAGACATCCCAATTCGTAGTGATGGCGAGCTCCATCCTTGGGCTGAACCGAAAGCGGGACCACAGGAACATCGGCCTGGGGCCAGATCAGGCTCATAACCGACCAGATGCCGTGATCTATACCGGCACCAGGGTCACGGTGGACGGATGCCCCCAGCAGATCGGCCGCCTTGGCTGCAATCTCCGGGGCTCCCGGCGGTTCGTATGCCATTTGATAGAGTTCGGATGGGAAGCCATAAATGTCGTTGATCTTCTCCGGTCGAGCGGCGAAGCCCAGAGTGGGAATCTGGGTCAGCCAATGGGCGGATACGGCGATGACGGCGCGAGGCTTGCCGATCCGCTCACCCAAGCCCGACAGGAAAGTACGAGCCTGACTATCCTCCAACACCATCATAGGTGATCCATGGGACAGGTACAGGGTAGTGAACTCCATCACGCTTCATCCTTGGCAGGTATGGGGGTTAGGCAGATGTAGATTTTGCCTTCTACAGACTCGATCAACAATGCATCATCGAAGAAACGGATTGTTGATGAGGATGGATCAATGACGCCCCGATTCGATTTTCTGCAAGCCTTTGTCCGCGTGGCGGAGACCGGAAGCTTTTCAGAAGCCGCCCGAAGACTGGGTCTGTCCAAATCCATGATCAGCCGTCAGGTCTCGGCCCTGGAGGCGGATCTGGGGGTCAGGCTGCTTCACCGCACCACCCGTTCCTTATCGCCCACCGAGGCGGGCCGCGCCTATCTGGAGCGGTGCCAGCGCATTCTGGCCGATCTGGAGGATGCCAATCTCCAAGTCAGCCGACTTCAGGCGGTGCCGCGCGGCAAGTTGCGGGTCAGCGCCCCGCTCTCTTTCGGGATCGGCCATTTGGCGGCTATCTTGCCCGGATTCCTGGACCGCCATCCCGAGTTCGAGTTGGATATGAACATGA
>JAYTWE010000137.1:0-5472 GCA_043744055.1 Magnetospirillum sp. | reverse complement strand
CCCACTATCTTCAGGCCCTGGATGCCCAGCGTCATGCCAGTAAGATCGTGACCCTGCTGGGCTCCAAAAGCCCGCACATCCAGAACTTGGCCGTGGGCGGCGTGTCCAACCCCATCGCCACCGACAGCCAATCCGTGCTCACCATCGAGCGCCTGTTGAAGCTGAAGGAGCACATGGACGCGCTGGGTGATTTCATCCGCAAGGTCTATCTGGTGGATGTCGCCGCCATCGGCGCCTTCTACGCCGATTGGACCAAGTACGGCGCGGGCGTCATGAACTATCTGTCGTGCCCGGATTTCCCCATGGACAGCAAGGGCACCCAGTTCCTGGTTCCCGGCGGTCACATCCCCGGCGGCGATCTGGCCAAGTACAAGCCCATCACCGCCTTCGGCGACGCCTATCTTCGCGATGGCGTCGAGGAAAGCGTCAAGCACGCCTGGTACACCTATTCCAAGCCGGGTCCGCTGCATCCCTATAAGGGCGAGACCACGCCCCATTACACCGACTTCCAAGATGACGGGAAGTATTCCTGGCTGAAGGCCCCCACCTTCTACGGCGAACGCGCCCAGGTAGGGCCGTTGGCCAGCGTCCTGGCCGGTGTGGCCTCGGGTCACCAGCCGACCATCAGCTACGCCACCAAGCTGCTAGATACCGCATCGTCCCTGTTGGGCTCCAAGATCCCGCTGGCGGCGCTGCACTCCACCATCGGCCGTCATGCCGCCCGCGCCGTGCGGACCGGTGTGATGCATGAGGTCATGGTCCAGAACTGGCAAACTCTGATCGACAATATCGCCAAGGGTGACACCACCAGCTTCAACAAGCCGACCTTCCCCAAGGGCGAGATCATGGGTTACGGCTTCCATGAAGCTCCGCGTGGCCTCCTGTCCCATTGGGCGGTCATCAAGGACGGCAAGATCGCCAATTACCAGTGCGTCGTTCCCTCCACCTGGAACGCCGGTCCCCGCGACGAGAACGACAAGATCGGCCCCTACGAGGCTTCGCTGATGGACAACCCCGTCGCCGATGCCGAACAGCCGCTTGAAGTCTTGCGGACCGTCCACTCCTTCGACCCCTGCCTCGCCTGCGCGGTGCATGTGATCGAGGACAACAAGGAAGTCGTCCAGGTCAAAGCGCTGTAGTACTGTGATCGCCCCCTTTCCATGAGGAGAGGGGGCAATTTTTACAACGAGAGAACCCTTCTCCATGCGCGTAGTTATCCTTGGCGTCGGCAATATCTTGCTCACCGATGAAGGCGTGGGCGTCTACGCGGTCAACGAGCTTATGTCTCGCTATGACCTGCCCGAGGAAGTCGAAGTCATCGACGGCGGAACATCGGGCATGGATTGCCTGGATCAGATCTCCGAGGCCGATCATCTGCTGATCGCCGATGCCATGCGCTCGAAGAAGGAGCCCGGAACCATCACCCGCCTGTCGGGGAGCGAGATTCCCGCCTTTTTCAAAACCAGAATTTCCCCCCATCAGGTGGGCATTTCCGACATGCTGGCAGCATTGAACTTCCACGGCCTGATGCCGAAGAACATCGTGCTGTTCGGCGTCGAGCCCATATCATTCGCCACCGCCATGGAATTGACCCCGCCCATCGCCGCCATCCTTCCCCAAGTGGTCGAGCTGCTGGTGGCCGAACTGAAGACCCTGGGCGTGACGGTTACCCTCAAGGTCGCTTAAGCCATGTGCATGGCCGTCCCATCCCGCATCCTCTCCATCGAAAACGGCATGGCCACCGTCGAGGCCTTTGGCATCACCCGAACCACCAGCCTGATGCTGCTGGAAGACGAGGTGGCGGTGGGAGATTACGTGATCCTCGGAGCGGGCGGTACATTCGCCGCCGAGAAGATCGAACCGGAACAGGCTGCCGAATCCCTGGCCTATCTGGCCGAAGTTCTGGACAACGGCCAGGCCTGATGAGCTTTCCCGATACCGGGCTTTCCGTCTCGCTCCAGGTGGAAGACGGAGCCGTCGCGGCAATCCAAATTCGATCCGGTCGTCTGGTTCAGGCGTCCCGCATGCTGGCTGGCCGCAGCCCCGCCCAAGTCTCCGCCATCCTGCCCTCCATCTATGCCCTGTGCGGCACCGCCCAGGCGCTGGCCGGGGCTACGGCCATGGAACAAGCCCTGGGACTACCACCGCCCTCCCCCGCCCTGCGCATGGCGCGGCGCTATCTGGTCATGGTGGAAACCCTGACCGAGCATGCTCAGTCCATTTTGCGCGACTGGCCGGACCTGCTGGGCGAGCGAGCGGATCTGAACGCGGTCAAACCCCTGCGCCCCATGGTCGCGACCGCCAGACGCATCCTTTTTCCCGATGGAGATTGGGCCAAGGTCGGAGGCGGAAGGCTGGCGCCGGACCGTTCCGCCCTGGCCGAGCAGACTCGCCTTCTGGCCGATATGGTGGCGCGGCTGTTCATCGGAGCCCGCGATGAATGGGAGGAAGACCCGCAGCTCTTCCACGCCTGGGCCTCCCGCACGGAATGTGTTGCCGCCCGCTTGCTCCACCGCATCACCGAAAGCGGTTTATCTGGTTTCGGCAACGTCCAATCATCCCATTTCATGCCTGCCGCCGGCCCCCGAGACTTGGAGACAAGATTGGCCGCCGACCACAACGGCGACTATGTGGCCCGCCCTGATTGCGCCGATATCCCCTTGGAAACCTCACCGTTATCGCGCCAGCGCGGACATCCGCTTGTCGCCGCCCTGATGACCGATCATGGCTCCGGCCTGATGCCACGCCTTGCCGCCCGTCTGGTGGATGTGGCAGCGGCATTGCGGGAAGTGGAGGAATTGGTGCAGGATTTATGCGACGCTTGCCCGCCCGTTATCCCATGGCAGGACAGCGGAACTGGAATGAGCATGATCGACGCCGCGCGCGGACTTTTGGTCCACCGGGTGGAATTGGAGGAAGGCTTGGTCCGCCGCTATCAAATCCTGGCCCCCACGGAATGGAACTTCCATCCCCAAGGCGCGTTCAGCCAAGGCCTGATGGGGGCCAAAGCCGGTCCAGATCTGGCATGGCGCGCCCGATTGCTGGCCGCCGCCCTTGACCCTTGCGTTTCCTGTCAGATCGAGGTCATGGACCATGCATGAAATGTCCCTGACCGAAGGCGTCGTCCGCATTCTGGAAGATCAGGCCGCCGCCCATGGCTTTACCAAGGTGAAGACCGTCTGGCTGGAAATCGGCGAACTTTCCACGGTCGTGCCGGAAAGCATGGAATTCTGCTTTGGCGCCGTGGCCAAGGGCAATCCGCTCACCGCCGAGACCCGGCTTGAAATCATCCGAATTCCCGGCACCGCCTGGTGCATGGACTGCTCCGAAAACGTCGCCGTCACGTCGCGCATTGACCTCTGCCCCAAATGCGGCGGAACCAAGCTGGCGGTGACCTCGGGCGAAGAAATGCGAATCAAAGAGTTGGAGGTGGAGTGATGTGCACTGTCTGCGGCTGCGGCGATTCCAAGGTTGAAGCCCATTCTCATGATCACGGTGACCATGACCACGACCACGGGCATTCCCACGACCATATCCATTACGGCCAAGGCATCGCGGGCGTCCATGTGCCAGGCCTGTCCCAGTCGCGCATCATCCAGATCGAACAAGACATCCTTGGCCACAACAACGATTTCGCCGGTCGCAATCGGGCATGGCTGGAAGCTCACGGAATCTTCGCGCTGAATCTGGTCTCCAGCCCCGGTTCGGGCAAGACCACCTTGCTGTGCCGCACCGCCGGAGCCTTGAAGGAGCGGTTTCCCCTGGCCGTCATCGAAGGCGACCAACAGACCAGCTTCGACGCCGACCGCATCCGCGCCACCGGCATTCCCGCCCTCCAGGTCAATACCGGCAAGGGCTGTCATCTGGACGCCCATATGGTGGAAACCGCCATCGCCCGGCTGGACATGGCCGATGACTCGGTTCTGTTCATCGAGAATGTGGGAAATCTGGTTTGCCCTGCCGCCTTCGATCTGGGAGAGGCCTATAAGGTCGCCATTCTGTCGGTGACCGAGGGCGAGGACAAGCCGCTGAAATATCCCGACATGTTCCATGCCGCCAGCATGATGATCTTGAACAAGATCGACCTGCTGCCCCATCTGGATTTCGACGTGGAGCGCTGCATCGACTTTGCGCGACGGGTCAATCCCGATATCGTGGTTCTGAAACTCTCGGCCCGCACCGGTGAAGGCTTCGACGAATGGCTGACCTGGGTCACCGAGGGCCGCCGCCGCATGGCCGCCCACCGCAAGGGAACCGCTCAGAAATGAGTTCGGCCATCGCCGCAACCATTTCCCTTCCCCGCGCCGTGCCCTCAGTCCTGGCGGTGGGAGCTTTTTTGAAGAACACCATCTGCGTCACCAAGGATGACCGGGCCTATCTGTCTACGGTTCATGGCGATCTGAGCACGCCAGAGGCCATTGCCGCCTTCGAAGCCTCGGTGGAAGCCTTAGTGGCGGAAGTGGGAGCGAATCCGGTGCGCATCGCCCATGATCTGCACCCCGACTTCCATTGCACCCGCTATGCTCAAAGCCTGGACCTGCCGTTGATTCCGGTTCAGCACCACCACGCCCATGCCGCCGCCATCGCCGCCGAGCACGGCCATCAGGGACCGGTGATCGCCCTGTCCTTGGACGGTTTCGGTCTCGGCCCCGCCAACCAGTCCTGGGGCGGCGAATTGCTGCTGGCCGACGGAGCCCATTACCGCCGCCTGGGCCATCTGGCCCTGCTCCACCAGCCCGGCGGCGATGTGGCCGCCCGCGAGCCCTGGCGCATGGCCGCCTCGGTGCTGCATCGGCTGGGCCGTGGTCATGAAATCGCCGCTCGCTTCGCTTCCATCCCCGCCGCCGCCATGCTGGCCCAGATTCTGGATAAGCGGCTGAACAGCCCCGAAACCTCCAGTGCCGGACGGCTGTTCGACGCCGCCTGCGGTCTGCTGGGTATCCATCTGGTGGCGGAGTTCGAGGGCCAAGCCCCCATGGCGCTGGAAGCCATGGTCACCCGCCCCGACTCCATTGCCAGCGGCTGGATTCTCCAAGACGGCGTTCTTGATCTGATGCCCCTGCTGGCGATGTTGTCGTCTTGCACTGATCGCGTCCGTGGGGCCAATCTGTTCCACGGAACATTGATCGAGGCAATGGCGTGCTGGGCGACCGAAGCGGCAAAAGCCATGGGCGTAACCACGGTAACCCTAGGCGGCGGCTGCTTCCTCAACAAGGTCCTGACCCAAGGTCTGGTCGAGCGGTTGAGACAAAATGGCCTGTCGCCGCTGACCGCGATCAAGGTCTCGCCCGGCGATGCGGGGTTAAGTCTGGGTCAAGCCTGGATCGCCGCGCTGAGTGAATAATACCAAATCCTGATGAGTCCAACTCATCGGGATTTGGTTAGGCCCAAGGGGCCGCGCCGCTCATGCGGCGGGAGGCAAGGGATTCGGAGAATCCCGCCCGCCGACTGAGGCCTCGGTGATCGGTTCCG
>JAYTWE010000136.1:0-1747 GCA_043744055.1 Magnetospirillum sp. | reverse complement strand
GCCTTTTTCTCCTCCCCTCGGCTTGCCGGGGGGAGGGAGAGGAATAGGCTTCGCTCCCTAGAAATCCGGCGCGTCATCTTGGGGAAATAGCCTTCCCCTTGCCCCTCGCGCCGCTGTCTGCGACAGTCGCGGCCATGACGAAGCGTATTCCCGCCATCATGCTGCAAGGGACCGGGTCCGACGTCGGCAAGTCCTTGCTGGCCGCCGGGCTGTGCCGTCTGTTCAGTCGCCGTGGTTTGGCGGTGCGGCCGTTCAAACCGCAGAATATGTCCAACAACGCCGCCGTAACCGCCGATGGTGGCGAGATCGGGCGGGCTCAGGCTTTGCAGGCCCGCGCTTGCGGCATCGCTCCCTCTTCACACATGAATCCGGTGCTGCTGAAGCCCCAGACCGAGACCGGAGCCCAAGTGGTGGTCCAGGGCAAGGTCGTCGCCAATGCCACGGCGCGGGACTATTACGCCTTGAAGCCCAGCCTGATGCCCAAGGTGCTGGAGAGCTTCCACCACCTTGCCGCCCAGGCCGATCTGATGGTGGTGGAGGGCGCGGGCAGTGCCGCCGAGGTCAATTTGCGCGCCGCCGATATCGCCAATATGGGCTTTGCCGAAGCTGCCGACATACCGGTTCTGCTGGTGGCCGATATCGACCGGGGCGGCGTCATCGCCGCCATTGTCGGCACCCATGCCTTGCTGCCGGAGAGTGAGCGGGCGAGGCTGAAAGGCTATGTCATCAACCGCTTTCGCGGCGACCCGGCCCTGTTCCTGCCCGCCGTGGAGATCATCAAGAATCATACCGGCTTGGACTGCCTGGGTATCATTCCCTGGTTCCCCGACGCCGCCCGCCTCCCCGCCGAGGATGCCGCTTCGCTCACCGGGCGCAGTAGTTCCGGGCGGGGGATTCGCATCGTGGTGCCGCGCCTGTCGCGCATCGCCAATTTTGACGATTTCGACCCGCTGGCCGCCGAAGAGGATGTTCAGCTGGAGATGGTCTCCCCCGGCCAAGCTTTGCCCGGTGACGCCGACCTTGTCATCCTGCCCGGCTCTAAATCCACCATCGCCGATCTGGCCTTTCTCCGAGAGCAAGGCTGGGACATCGACATCAAGGCTCATCTGCGGCGTGGCGGAAAAGTGCTGGGCATCTGTGCCGGATATCAGATGTTAGGCCGCAGCATATGCGACCCACTGGGGGTGGAAGGCCCCAAAGGCTCCACCGCCGCCGGTCTGGGGCTGTTGGAGGTCGAGACCGTCATGGCGGGCGACAAGGTTCTGACCGAGATCACCGGCTGTGACGCTGACGGAATTCCGGTCACCGGTTATGAGATGCATATGGGCCGCACCACCGGTCCCGATACGGCGCGGCCGTTCCTCACCTTAGGGGGACAGCCCGACGGCGCGGTCTCCAAAGACGGTCTGGCAGCGGGCTGCTACTTGCACGGGCTGTTCGCCGCCGACTCCTTCCGCGCCAAAGTCCTGGCTGGCCTCAGCCCCGGTCGCCGGGGCGCTCTCGCCTATGAGGTGATGGTTGACGAAGTCCTCGACCGCCTCGCCGATCATCTGGAAACTCATCTGGATATGGAGCGTCTGTGGCGCATAGCCCATCCGACGGACAAGCAATCCCCATAATACCAAATCCTGATGAGTCCAACTCATCAGGATTTGGTTAGGCCCAAGGGGCCGCGCCGCTCATGCGGCGGGAGGCAAGGGATTCGGAGAATCCCGCCCGCCGACTGAGGCCTCGGTGATCGGTTCCG
>JAYTWE010000135.1:0-2938 GCA_043744055.1 Magnetospirillum sp. | reverse complement strand
CAACCTCGGCAAGAACGAGAGCGACCAGGATTCCGGCAAGTAGGGGTACGTCGTCATGAGCATCAACAGACGCAACTTCCTGCGCGCGGCGGCGGGCGGCACAGCGGCAGCCGCCGCTTGCGCCACCCTGACGGCCATGCCCGCCGAGGCGCGCGAGAATAAGACTCTTCCTGATAACGCCATCGGGCTTTTGTATGACGGAACATTGTGCATCGGCTGCAAAGCTTGCATGTCCGCCTGTAAGGAGGCCAACAACCTCCCGCTGGAAGACACGATCGGTGAAAAGCTGTGGGACACTCCGCTGGAACTGTCCGGCAAGACCTACACCGTCATCAAGATCTACCAGAACGGCACCATGGAGCATAAGGACAAGGCCGAGAACGGCTTTGCCCATATCAAGCGCCAGTGTTTGCATTGCGTCGATCCCAGCTGCGTCTCCGCCTGCCCGGTCACGGCCATGACCAAGCACGAGAAGACCGGCATCGTCGAATACAACAAAGACGCCTGTATCGGCTGCCGCTATTGCGTCGCCGCCTGTCCGTTCGGCGTGCCTCAGTTCCAGTACGACACGCCCAAGCCCGAAATCGCCAAATGCCAGCTGTGCAAGCATCGCCTGGCGGAAGGCAAGATCCCGGCTTGCGCCCAGCAATGCCCGACCGGCGCCACCATTTTCGGCACCTATCCGGCCCTGTCGGCCGAGATCGAGCGCCGCAAGGCCTTAAAGCCGGGCGAGCCCGCCCTATTCCCCCGCCGCACCCCTGAATCCGGCGATACCCACGAGAAAGCCGCCCCGGAATACGTGGACCATGTCTACGGCCAAAAAGACGGCGGCGGCACCCAGGTCCGCTATCTGTCCGGGGTTGCCTTCGACAAGCTGGCCCTTCCCATGGGGCTGCCGGATCGCTCTTACGCCGCTGATTCGGAAACCTTGCAGCACACCCTCTACGGTGGCCTCATCTTGCCGGGCGTCGCCCTGGCCGGTCTGATCGCCGCGGCATGGAAGGGGTCCAAGGACCATCACGACGACGACGACTTCGATATGTTCGACCATCCCGAAGGCCATAACGGGGGACGCAACCATGGTTAATCACCCCATTCCCAGCGTGGTGGCGGGCCGTCTGCGTAAAAGCAAAGGCACGCATGCCGCCATCGGCGGCAGCCTCGTCAGCCCCTTCACCCTGGTTCTGTGCGTGCTGATCGCGATCGGCATGTTCTTCATGGCCCAGCGGTTCATCTACGGCCTGGGTGCGGTCACCAATATCAATAACGGCTATCCCTGGGGAATCTGGGTGGTCTGGGATGTGGTCATCGCCACCGGCTTCGCCTGCGGCGGCTATGCCATGGCCCTGGTCACCTATATCTTGAACCGGGGCGAATATCACCATCTGGTGCGCCCGGCCCTGACCGCCTCACTGTTCGGCTATTCCCTGGGCGGCGCTTCGGTTCTGATTGATCTGGGTCGCTATTGGAACTTCTGGCACATCTTATGGCCCGGCTATGCCCAGCCCGGCTCGGTGATGTTCGAAGTGGCCGCTTGCATCAGCTGTTACATCTTGGTGCTGTGGATCGAATTCTCCCCCGCCTTCCTCGAGCATTTCGGCTTCAAGAATTTGAAGATCAAGCTGAACAAAGTGATGTTCGTCTTCATCGGCCTGGGCGTGTTGCTGCCCACCATGCACCAATCCTCGCTGGGATCGCTGCTGGTGGTGTACGGCTATCAGATCCACCCGCTGTGGCAGACTCCGCTCTTGCCGCTGCTGTTTTTGCTGACTGCCGTATGCATGGGCTTTGCCATCGTGATCTTGGAAGCCACCCTGGCGGCTTCGGGGTTCAAGCGCGACATCGCCGATGAACTGCCCATGCTGTCCAAGATCGGCAAGATCATCATGGGCATCCTGGCCGCCTATGTGGCGATCCGCCTGGGTGATCTGGTGGTTCGCGGCGCGATCTTCAAAGTGTTCACCTCGGGCATCAAGAGCGTCATGTTCCTGATCGAGATGGCCGCCTTCATCACTCCCATCGTGATCTTGTCCAAGCCCGGCAACCGCAAGCGGCTGTCCAAGCTGCTGGCCGCCGCGCTCTGCATGCTGACCGGTGCGGTTTTGTACCGTATCGACGCCTTCCTGGTGGCCTATGACACCGGGCCGGGCTGGCATTACTTCCCCAGCGCCCCCGAGATGCTGGTCACCATCGGGGTGATCGCCATCGAAGTGCTGGCCTATATCATTTTCGTCCGAAAATTCCCCATTCTACCCGGCCACTCGACCCCTGCGGCCGCCGAGTAAGGAGACCTGAGCAGTGTCCAAGAGAATCACCATCGATCCCATCACTCGGATTGAAGGCCATCTGCGCATCGACGTCGAGGTCGACGGCGGCAAGGTCACCAAAGCCTGGTCGTCAGGCCAGATGTGGCGTGGCGTCGAGCTGATCTTGCTGGGGCGCGACCCGCGCGACGCCTGGGCCATCACCCAGCGCATCTGCGGCGTCTGCACCACCGTGCACGCCATCACCTCGGTTCGTACCGTTGAAAACGCGCTGAACCTGGAAATCCCGGTGAACGCCCAGTTCATCCGCAACATGATTATCGCGGCCCACGCCATCCACGATCACATCGTGCATTTCTATCACCTGTCGGCTCTCGACTGGGTGGACGTGGTCAGTGCGCTGAAGGCCGATCCCATCAAGGCCGCTCAGTTGGCGGAAAGCCTGTCGGACTGGCCGCTGAACAACAAGCACGTCATGACTCAGACCCTGGAAAAGCTGAAGACCTTCGTCGGCAGCGGTCAGTTGGGTCCGTTCACCAACGGCTATTGGGGCCATCCGGCCATGAAGCTGTCGCCGGAAGTCAACCTGATGGCGGTGGCGCACTATCTCCAGGCGCTGGACGCCCAGCGTCACGCCAACAAGATCGTGACCATCTTGGGCTCCAAAAGCCCGC
>JAYTWE010000134.1:0-2916 GCA_043744055.1 Magnetospirillum sp. | reverse complement strand
CGGGCTGCCAGGGTAATAGAAGGAAACATCGTCCAGCTCGATATGACCAGTCAGACGCGGCCGCAGATTGGCCACCGAGGATTCCTTCTCGGGCTTGCGGTTCATGACCTCACCCAACATGCGGATGGACAGGGAGGTCTGCTGAAACTCGTTGATGACCGAAACCAGTTGCACCAGCGGCCCGCTGACGCGCCCCGCCAGCATCTGGATCGCCACCAGCTCGCCCACCGTCAGCTTGCCCTGAAACACAAACAAAGCGCCGAAGAACACCACCGCCACCGATGACAACTTATCGAGCCCGTGCACCACCGCATTGGTGCCCACCGAAATCTTACCCACCGCGAAGTGACGCCCGATAGCCTGGGCGGTACGGTCGTTCCACAACTTGCGCCGCTCGGGCTCGATGGCCAAGGCCTTGACCGTGCGCATGCCGTGGATGGTTTCCACCAGCATGGCCTGACGGTCGCCCTCCGCCTTATACAATTGCTCCAGATTGCGACGGAACACCGGCATTACCAGAAAGATGGTTCCGGCCACCAAACCCGACAGCAACAGCACAATGGCCGCCATGGGCACACTGTAGAACAGCAAAATGGGGATGAAGAACAACAGCGCCGTCGAATCCAGCGCGGTCATGAACAGCTTGCCGGTCATGAATTCGCGGATGGTCTCGGTCTGTTGCATGTGCTTGACCAAGACACCGGCGGAACTCTGCTCGAAAAAATGCATGGGCAGACGCATCAGGTGCTCGAAGGTGCGCGAGGCCAGCCTTGCGTCGATCTTATTGGTCGCCCACAGCAGCATGTAATTGCGCAGATAACTTAAAGCCGTATCAAAACCCAGCGCCACCACCACGCCGATACTCAAGACATAAAGAGTGGCAAGACTGTTGTGGACCAGCACCTTGTCGATGACGATCTGAAAGAAAAACGGCGTCGCCAACCCGATCAGGTGAAGAAATACCGCAGCCAAGGCCACATGGCCAAAGGTGCGCGACTGCTTTAAAATCTCGGGCACGAACCAGCGCAACCCAAACGGCTGAGCCGGATCGCGCAAATCGTGGTGTCGCTTCAGCAGCAAGATATCGCCGCCCCACACCTCCGCCAGCTTCTCGCGGGGGACGAACAGGAAACCAGGCCGATCGGCCAGCGGGTCGATCACCGCCAGCTCTAGTACCCCCCCTTCCTCACGCATGCCGGAGAAGATAACGCCGTTGCCGTTGGCCAACAGGCCCAGCACCGGAAAAGCCGCCCCCAGCGCGGCCAGCTCTTCCCAGCTCACCTTGGTGACCTTGGCCTTCAGGCCGTTATCCTGGGCCATGCGCACCAACAGGTGATGCGGCACCACCCCACCATCGAGGGCGAAGTCATGCACCAGCCGCTCCGGCGTCAGATCGACACCGTGATGACGCGCCAGCAAGGTCAGGCATTCGATAACGGTGGCGGGATTATGATCGGGTTGGGACATTAATGGAAATTCGGCGATTGTGGTGGACGGGAATCATCCAAGACAGCCATGACGGGCTGTGGCGGATGACCGGAGAATTGCTTTTCAGCCAAGGCGGTCATGGCGGCAAATGCGTCGATAAAGCCCTGAACCGGCATAATCAGCCGCTGGCACAGCTCGGCACGACTGCTTGCCTCACCGTCAACCGATTGCCGCGAAATCAACTCGATCCGCACCAGACCGGCATTGACGGTGATCCCCCCAATGACGTCGACGAAAATTTCGGCAGCCATAAAGCCCTCTGCTGTTCATTCCACCACAAACAAAGTGAAATCGTGCGAGGTGATGGTGTCCGACAACCCGATTCGGGTCAATCAGGGATGAACTCTATATGGACATCAATCTGGGCATCTTGAAACGAAGCTTGCTTTAGAATGACGACCCCGGTCACCATGAGTGGTCAGACCACTTGGCGAAGGTGACCGGGAACCATGACTCAACGCATCTCCATCGGCGGATTATCCATCGCCAAATGCCTCCATGATTTGATCGCAGATCAAATCGCTCCTGGCACAGGAATCAAGCCCGAGACGTTCTGGAGCAGGTTGGAAGCTATCGTGACGGATCTGGGGCCGCGTAACCGCGCCCTGCTGGCCAAACGCGATGAACTTCAGGCCCGAATTGACTCCTGGCACGTGGAACGGCGCGGCCAGGTCTTCTCCCCCATCGCCTATAAAGCCTTCCTGATGGAAATCGGCTATCTGGTCCCGGAAGGCCCCGCGTTCCAGATCGGAACCAACGGTGTCGATGACGAAATCGCCCGCATCGCCGGTCCACAACTGGTGGTACCGGTGATGAACGCCCGCTTCGCACTGAATGCCGCCAATGCCCGTTGGGGCAGTCTGTACGATGCCCTTTACGGCTCGGACGTGATCCCTGAAACCGATGGAATGGCCAAGACCGAGAGCTACAACCCCAAACGGGGAGCCGCCGTCATTGCCAGGGCCGCCGCCCTGTTGGATCAGGCCGCCCCCCTGACGCAAGGCAGCCACTCCGAGGTGACCGCTTATGAGATACAGAGCGGGCGTTTGATGATGAGCACCAAGGATGGCGGCAAGGTTTACCTCGCCGCCCCGGACCAGTTCGTAGGCTTCATCGGTGATGCCAAGCCGTCATCAGTGCTGCTCCGCCATCATGGCCTCCACCTGGAAATCCAGATGGATCACGGCCACCCCATCGGCCGCACCGTTCCAAGCGGGGTCAAAGATGTGGTGATGGAAGCAGCCTTGACCGCCATCCAGGACCTGGAAGATTCCATCGCCGCCGTGGATGCCGAAGACAAAGTTGCCGCCTATGCCAACTGGCTGGGACTGATGCGAGGCGATCTGACCGAAACCGTCGCTAAAGGAGGACGCTCGTTTATCCGAGAGATGACCCCGGATCGCCTCTATACCGCCCCCGACGGCTCGG
>JAYTWE010000133.1:0-4208 GCA_043744055.1 Magnetospirillum sp. | reverse complement strand
TCAGAACGCGTGTCATGGGCTCCTCCCTCTTCTCGTCAATCAGCATTTGATCATAGACCTGCAGTCCTGCCGCCGCTTGCGGAATTTTATGATTTGGCGATCCATGCCTTGCCTGGATTATAGTCGCCTGACCTGATCTCTCTCCATTCGAAGGGTTTCCTCGCCATGCGGCTAAAAGACGTCAGCTTGCTCAAGACCTTGGCCTATGTGGACGGTGCCTGGACCGCAGCCGATACCGGCGCGACCTTTGATGTCCTTAATCCCGCCACCGGTGAAGTGCTGGCCAAGCTGCCTGATATGGGGGCCGCCGAGACCCGTCGCGCTATCGAAGCCGCCAATGCCGCCTGGCCCGCCTGGAAAGCCAAGACCGCCAAGGAACGCGCCAATATCTTGCGGGCCTGGTACACCTTGATTATGGCGAATCAGGAGGATCTGGCGATCTTGCTGACTGCCGAACAGGGCAAGCCCCTGGCCGAAGCGCGAGGCGAGATCGCTTATGGCGCCTCCTTCATCGAGTGGTTCGCCGAGGAAGCCAAGCGTGTCTACGGTGATGTCATCCCCGGTCATGGCGTCGATAAGCGCATCATTGTACTGAAAGAGCCCATCGGCGTGGTGGCGGCGGTGACTCCGTGGAATTTCCCCAACGCCATGATAACCCGCAAATGCGCCCCCGCCTTGGCGGTGGGTTGCCCGGTGGTGATCAAGCCCGCCGAAGACACGCCGCTTTCGGCCCTGGCCCTGGCGGAGCTGGCGGAGCGGGCTGGAATTCCCAAGGGCATCTTCAATATCGTCACCACCAACCACGCTCCGGCGGTGGGGGGCGAGTTGACCGCCAATCCGCTGGTTCGCAAGCTCTCCTTCACCGGCTCTACCGAGGTGGGAAAGCTGCTCATGAGTCAGTGCGCCGCAACGGTGAAGAAGGTCAGTCTGGAACTGGGCGGTAATGCGCCCTTCATCGTCTTTGATGATGCCGATCTGGACGCCGCCGTATTGGGGGCTATGGCCTCGAAATATCGCAATGCCGGGCAGACGTGTGTCTGCGCCAACCGTCTGCTGATCCAAGACGGGGTCTATGATGAATTTGCTCGTCGCCTCGCCATTGCGGTGGCCGGGTTGACGGTCGGTTCCGGCTTGACCTCCGCCGCCACCCAAGGTCCCCTCATCAATGAGGAGGCGGTGGAGAAGGTGGAGCGTCTGCTGGCCGATGCGGTGAGCAAGGGCGCGACCATTCTTTGCGGCGGCAAGCGTCACGAGCTTGGCCGTACCTTCTTTGAGCCGACCATCGTCACCAATGTCACTCCCGCCATGGCCATGGCCAGAGAGGAGATCTTTGGGCCGGTGGCCCCGCTGTTCCGCTTCAAGACCGAGGCCGAGGCCATCGCCATGGCCAACGATACCCAATTCGGCCTTGCCGCCTATTTCTACGCGGGCAATGTGGCGCGCGTCTGGCGGGTGGCGGAGAAGCTGGAATACGGCATCGTCGGCATCAATGAAGGCATCATCTCTACCGAGGTCGCCCCGTTCGGCGGGGTCAAGGAATCCGGCATCGGCCGCGAGGGGAGCAAATACGGCGCCGAGGACTTTTTGGAGATCAAGTATCTCTGCCTCGGCGGCATCAAGGAGTAGCCCTGATGGCTGGCCCCCTTTCCCATCTTCGTGTTCTTGATCTCAGCCGGGTTCTGGCCGGGCCGTGGTCGGGCCAACTGCTGGCCGATCTGGGGGCCGAGGTCATCAAGGTGGAGCGCCCCGGCGAAGGCGATGATACCCGAGGCTGGGGACCGCCCTTTCTGAAGGATGAGGCTGGCGAGGATACGACGGAAAGCGCCTATTACCTGTCCACCAACCGGGGAAAGCGCTCGGTCACCATCGACTTCACCCAGGCCGAGGGGCAGGAGCTGGTCAAGCAATTGGCCGCTCAATCCGATGTGGTGCTGGAGAATTTCAAGCTGGGAGGCCTTGCCAAATACGGCCTCGACTATGCCGGGCTGAAAGCGGTGAAGCCCGACATTATTTATTGCTCCATCACTGGCTTTGGCCAAGATGGCCCTTATGCCGCCCGTGCTGGATACGACTTTCTGATCCAGGGCATGGGGGGGCTGATGAGCCTGACCGGCGCCCCCGATGGCGAGCCCATGAAAGTAGGGGTGGCGCTGACCGATATCTTTACCGGCATGTATGCCAGCGTGGCGGTCCTGGCTGCTTTGGCCCATCGCGACCGCACCGGAATAGGGCAGCATATCGACCTGTCCCTGTTGGATGTGCAAGTGGCGGTGCTGGCCAATCAGGCGACCAACTATCTGGTGGGCGGCATGGTTCCCCAACGCCTGGGCAATGCCCATCCCAATATCGTGCCCTATCAGGCTTTCGCCACCAGCGACGGTCACATCATTCTTGCCGTGGGCAATGACGGTCAGTTTCGCCGCTTTTGTCAGGTGGCGGGGCGGCCGGACCTGGGCGGTGATCCCCGATATGCCTCTAACGTGGAGCGGGTGCGCAATCGGGCCGAACTGGTTCCCATTCTGGCCGCGCTGGTGGCGTCACGGTCTTGTGCCCAATGGATCGCTGATCTGGAACAGGCCAATGTTCCTTGCGGCCCCATCAATACCTTGGATCAAGTCTTTGCCGATCCCCAGGTCAAGCATCGCGGCATGGCAGTGAAGATGCAGTCCCCTCAGGCGGGAGAGGTGACCTTGGTGGCCAATCCCATCAAGCTGTCGGAAACTCCGGTGGTCTATGACCGCCCGCCCCCCAGCTTGGGCGCTGATACCGCCGAGGTGCTGAAAAGCATTCTTGGGCTTGATTCGGCGGCGCTGGATCGGCTGGTCGCGAAGGGGATTGTCTGATGTCGGCCCCATGGCCAATGGCCTGATTAGGGGGCATCTTGGCCAAAATGCAATTTTTTACCCATGGGCGAGGGGAAAAATAGGCAATTGACTTGCAATTTGTTCAAGAACATCGAACAGTGCTTCCGTCAATTACGTCCTTGGTAACTTCTAGGGTTAATCGGCACTTCATGCGGGTCGCGAGGGTCGCGACGCGCCTATATCCTACACTCGGAGATTTCTACATGCCGAACGGCAGCGTCAAGTGGTTCAACAGCACCAAGGGTTATGGCTTCATCGCTCCGGATAACGGCGGCGCGGACGTCTTCGTGCACATCTCTGCGGTCGAGCGTGCGGGCCTTTCCGGCCTGAATGACGGCCAGAAGGTTTCCTTCGACGAAGAGCGTGACCCCAAGAAGGGTAAGACCTCTGCGGTCAACCTCAAGGTCCTCTAAAGCCTTGCATGGTCGGCCATCTTTGTGATGGCCGACCATAATCTTTCGCCGACCATAATTTTTCGATGATGCTCGCTCATTGAAATGCCGCTATTTTCCAGCGGTGGACTTTCCACCCACTCCGGGATGGAGAGCAAGTTCCTGACCGGCAGTCTGTCCCGCCTGGAACGCTGAAGCAGCCACTTTCTTTCCTGATGCCCGCCCTCGACGTAGGTTGAGCTTGGTGTATTCAGACTCAACGATCGCATGACGAACGACGACCAGATCTCGTCCAGAGCTTTGGCGGTTGGCCTCGTCGCGCTCGGCCTTCATGGCGATCAGCTTGTCCGAGATGGATACCGCCATGCCGAACAGGAACGATCCTTTTTCATCTTGTCCGTGGCGGATGAACCGCTGCTGGCGAACATAGCTTTCCCAGGCGGTTTGCATGGCGGTGGTGATGACGTCATAGACGTAATGGGCCATCTCGATACTGGGGCGAAGTCCGAAGAAGATATAGCTGATGCGCCGGGTCTCATCCTTTTCCAGCCAGACCTTGCAATCGCAATAGGCGGCGATGGCGGGTATGCAGGCTGAGATCGGTTGGCGCTGTTTCCGATTGGTCTCGATGGCCGATTGGGAGCATTGCTCCTGGCGGATTTCGATATCGCTGAGGGAAAGATCGTGACGGTCCAGCAGTTCCGCAACCTTGGCCGCAGCCGCCAAGGCCTCTTCCTCGGTGCAGCCATTGGCCATGGTCTTGGAGCGAAGGGCCTGGATGCGATTTTTCAGCTTATCCATATGGGTTATACTCAGTTCACGTGAAGACCCGAAAGGACGAAGGGCTCCGCCCTTCACCCGCCAGGGACTCAGCCCCTGGACCCATTCCCTTTATAATCCAAGGGGATCAAAGGGCCTCGGCCCTTTGCGGGGGTGGGCGGAGCACATATTC
>JAYTWE010000132.1:0-2597 GCA_043744055.1 Magnetospirillum sp. | reverse complement strand
GTGAAGGAGAATGTTCCGGCAAACACGGTCGTCATTCCCGCGAAAGCGGGAATCCATGCTGCCACAGGCACGTTTTTCGGCCATGCATTTCCTCTGCTCTAACCGTGGACCCCCGCTTTCGCGAGGGTGACGAGAAATATAGAGGATGATATCCCTTCACCTGATTGCCCTGCCTGAAAATAGCTGCTGCGGCGAAGCCCGGCTTCCGCCAATATCTCGCCCATGCCTGACCATGATCCTTTCGCTCTCGACGATGACTTCGCTCCGCCGCCTCCCCCTCGCGTCGCCGGTCCTTTGCCGGTCCCGCCTGATGCTCCGTGGCTGAAGGGCCTCAACCCCGAACAGTTGGAGGCGGTGACCACGGTGGATGGCCCGGTTCTGGTCCTATCGGGCGCCGGTACCGGCAAGACCAAGGTCCTCACCGCTCGGCTTGTCCATATCTTGGCGTCGCGTCGCGCCCAGCCTTGGCAATGTCTGGCTGTCACCTTCACCAATCGCTCGGCGCGTGAGATGAAGGAGAGGGTGGCTGGTCTGGTGGGGCCGGTGGCCCAGGATCTGTGGCTGGGAACCTTTCATTCCCTGTGCCTCCGCATTTTGCGCCGTCATTCCGCCGTGGTGGGGCTGAACGCTGATTTCACCGTGCTGGATTCCGACGATCAGCTGCGCGTGCTCAAACAGGTGATGGAGGCCGAGCGGATTGACGCCAAGGCGACGCCGCCCCAGGCGCTGATGGGCATCATCCAGCGTTGGAAGGACCGGGCGCTGACTCCCGACAAGGTGGGGGGCGAGACTGGCTCTGACATGGCCGGTGGCCGGGCGAAGGAGCTGTACCGGCTGTATCAGGAGCGTCTGCGCGGCCTCAACGCCTGTGATTTCGGTGATTTGCTGCTGCATGTGCTGACCGTGTTCCTGGGTGATCCCAAGGTTCTGGAGCACTGGCAGAACCACTTCCGCTATCTGTTGGTGGACGAATACCAAGATACCAATGTGGCCCAATATCTGTGGCTGCGCCTGTTGGCTCAAAAGCACCGCAATATCTGCTGCGTCGGCGATGACGATCAGTCCATCTATTCCTGGCGCGGGGCCGAGGTGGGCAACATCTTGCGCTTCGACAAGGATTTCCCCGGCGCCCGTATCGTGCGGCTGGAGCGCAATTACCGTTCGACTCCCCATATCCTGGCGGCGGCCTCGGCTCTGATCGCCCATAACGGTGGGCGGCTGGGCAAGACCTTGCGGTCGGGCCTCTCTCATGACCCCGATTGCATCGAGAAAATCCGCACCCGCGCCGTGTGGGACGGCGAGGCCGAAGCCCGTCTGGTGGTCGAGGAGATCGAGACCATCCAGCGTCGGGGCGAAAAGCTCGCCTCCATGGCCATCTTGGTGCGGGCCGGGTTCCAGACCCGTGAATTCGAAGAACGCCTCATCACCACCGGTCTGCCCTATCGGGTGGTGGGTGGGCCGCGCTTTTACGAGCGTTTGGAAATCCGTGACGCCATGGCCTATCTGCGGCTGGTGAATTCGGCCAGCGATGGTCTGGCCTTTGAGCGAATCATCAATACGCCCAAGCGCGGCCTGGGCGAGGCGGCGGTGCAGTCTATTCATATTCTGGCGCGGCATGAGCAGGTGCCGCTGCTGGAAGCGGCATGTCGGCTGGTTGCCGCCGAGGAGTTGAAGCCCAAGCCCCGGAAGGCGCTGAGTAAGTTCGTCGAGGATGTGGGCCGCTGGCGATCTTTGCGGGATTCCATGCCCCATGCCGAATTGGCCGCCACTATCTTGGACGAATCCGGCTATGTGGATATGTGGAAGGCGGATAAGTCGCCTGACGCTCCTGGTCGGGTGGAAAATCTGAAAGAGCTGGTTGCCGCGCTGGAGGAATACGACTCGCTGCCCTCGTTCCTGGAACATGTGGCCCTGGTCATGGAGAATGACGAGAAAGCCGAGCTGGATCGGGTGGTCATCATGACCCTGCACGGGGCCAAGGGGCTGGAATTCGATTCGGTGTTCCTGCCTGGCTGGGAAGAGGAAATCTTTCCCCATGCCCGCGCTCTGGCCGAAACTGGAACCCAGGGGTTGGAGGAGGAGCGTCGGCTGGCCTATGTAGGGCTGACACGGGCCAGGAAGCGGGTGCTGATTACCTTCGCCGCCAATCGCCGCATCTATAACCAGTGGAAGTCACAGCTGCCGTCCCGCTTCGTCGAGGAGCTGCCCGATGATCATGTGGAGCGTTCGGCGGATCGCGGCCTGTATGGCGGCGGGTTGCAGGAATCCCGCGCCGCCTGGAATGATGCGGGCTGGAGCAATGCCCGCTGGGGCTCGTCTCAAACCCGCAAGGCCTCGACGCCGAGCTTCAAACCGGCCCCCGCGCGGGAGGTCGTTTCCGAGTTCAAGACCGGAGACCGGGTGTTCCACGATAAGTTCGGCAACGGCACCGTCTTGGCGGTGGACGGCAACAAACTGGAAATCGGCTTCGACAAGGCCGGAACGAAGAAGGTATTGGAGAGCTACATCACGACGGTGTGATTCCCGCCCTGTTTGGAGCAGCGTGCGCTAAATCTGGCGCACGCTGCGATCAGCCGCCATTGAGGCGGCGGCCAAGC
>JAYTWE010000131.1:0-2866 GCA_043744055.1 Magnetospirillum sp. | reverse complement strand
TGGCGCGCCATTCGTCCCTGTCTGCCCGCCAAGGAAGTCTTCCCCTACACCTTGCGCGTGGTCTCGGAAATCACCGAGTCCAACGGGTCCTCTTCCATGGCCTCCGTTTGCGGCGCGTCCCTGGCTCTGATGGATTCGGGCGTCCCCATGCCCAAGCCGGTGGCTGGCATCGCCATGGGCCTGATCAAGGAAGGCAGTGACTTCGCCGTTCTGTCCGACATCTTGGGCGATGAAGATCACCTGGGCGACATGGACTTCAAGGTGGCTGGCACCGTCGATGGTATCACCGCCTTGCAGATGGATATCAAGATCACCTCGATCACCGAGGAGATCATGAAGATCGCTCTGAATCAGGCCAAGGATGGCCGTATTCACATCCTGGCCGAGATGAACAAGGGTCTGGACCATGCCCGTGACTCGGTGTCGGGCAATGCGCCCCGCATCACCACCATGAGCATCCCCAAGGAAAAGATCCGCGAAGTCATCGGCACCGGCGGTAAGGTCATTCGCGAAATCTGCGAGCAGACCGGCGCCAAGATCGATATCGACGACGACGGCACCATCAAGGTCGCCTCGGTGGATGTGGATGCCGCCCAGCGCGCCATCGACTGGATCCGTGGCATCGTCGCCGAGCCGGAGCTGGGCGTGGTCTATAACGGCAAGGTCGTGAAGGTCGTCGATTTCGGCGCTTTCGTGAACTTCTTGGGATCGCGCGATGGTCTGGTCCACATTTCCGAACTGTCTCGTGATCGTGTCGCCAAGGTTGCCGACCTTCTCAAGCAGGGCGATGTGGTCAAGGTCAAGGTTCTGGGCTTCGACGATCGCGGCAAGGTGAAGCTGTCCATGAAGCAGGTGGATCAGGCCACCGTCGAGGACATCTCCGCTCAGCTCGAAGCCGAGAAGTCCGCCCGGAAGCATCATCCCGAGGATTGATCCTCTTGTGATGTAAAGAATGGGCGCGGTCTCGCAAGAGGCCGCGCCTTTTTCTTGGGTAGTGCCGCACCTACATGAAGAAAAACAGGAGGCATGACATGACGGATAAAGTGGTCAAGAGCGACGCTCAATGGCGGGCACAGCTGACTCCCGAGCAATATGCCGTAACCCGGCAAAAGGCCACCGAGCGGCCGTTCAGCGGCGAATACGAGCGGGTCTGGGCGCCGGGAACCTATGCCTGTGTCGCTTGCGGCAATCCGCTGTTCGAGTCTGACGCCAAATTCGACGCCGGTTGCGGCTGGCCCAGCTTCAACGCCCCGACCGCGCCCGATTCCATCCAAGATGTGCACGACCACAGCCACGGCATGCGCCGCACCGAAGTGATCTGCGCCCGCTGCGACTCCCATCTCGGCCACGTCTTCGACGACGGCCCCGCCCCCACGGGCTTGCGCTATTGCATCAACTCGCTGGCGTTAAAGCTGGAGAAGAAATAACAGCCCCCTCTCCCTCGTGGGAGAGGGGCGGGGTGAGGGGGAATTGCGTCACCGGATACAGGGCTCTCGGTAGACGCGATGGAGCGCAACACGGATAAACACGGATGCGCCGCTTCGCGCCGCGCACGGATGGAGCGTGTGTCATGTGCCTGCCTATCATGCAAAGTTTCGAGTGCACGCACCTTCACACAAAATCTTTTTTGGAGATTAGCTTTTTAACATCATCCTTTTTAGGCGATGCAATTGACTAATATATAAAACTTAAGAGTGTTGCATCGCTTAATCCCCCTTCATCCGTGAGCCGACGCAGTCGGCATCCGTGTTCATCCGTGTTGCTCTCCATCGTATCTCCCAGACGACACGCTTGCGTTCTGCAATTCCCCCTCACCCCAGGGAGCGAACAATGCCCCCATCCCCTTGCCTCTGCCGCCAATTTGCCCTAACACCAATCTGGCATCACACCGTGAAAGGGCGGCATCATGGCGGACGGATATTCCACTCCCGTACTCGGGATCATCGGCGGTAGCGGTGTCTATGACATCGACGGGTTGACCAAC
Source organism: Magnetospirillum sp. (assembly GCA_043744055.1). GTDB lineage: Bacteria > Pseudomonadota > Alphaproteobacteria > Rhodospirillales > Magnetospirillaceae > Phaeospirillum. Next base: position 882 of record JAYTWE010000131.1, on the reverse strand, counting down.
AAGGAATGGCGGCGGGTGGACAGCCCGTTCGGCCTCACCTCCGACGAGTTCCTGTTCGGTGAGCTTGATGGGCAGAAGCTGGTCTTTCTGCCCCGCCATGGCCGAGGGCACCGCATTCCTCCGTCGGAATTGAACTTCCGCGCCAATATCGACGCCATGAAGCGGGCCGGTGTCACCGAGATTCTATCGGTCTCGGCGGTGGGCTCGTTGAAGGAGGAATTGCCGCCCGGCACCTTCGTCATCGTCGATCAGTTCATCGACCGCACCTTCGCTCGCACCAAAAGCTTCTTCGAAACCGGTCTGGTGGCCCATGTCAGCATGGCCCATCCGGTCTGTGGCCGTCTGGGCGATCTGGTGGAAGCCGCCGCCAAGGAGGCTGGCATCATCGCGGTGCGCGGCGGGACCTATCTGGTGATGGAAGGGCCGCAATTCTCTACCCAGGCGGAAAGTAATCTCTATCGCCAATGGGGTTGCGACGTCATCGGCATGACCAATATGCCCGAGGCCAAATTGGCCCGCGAGGCGGAGATGTGCTACGCCTCCGTCGCCATGGTCACCGATTACGATTGCTGGCACCCCGATCACGATGCGGTGACGGTGGACGCCATCATCAAGGTTCTGCTGGCCAATGCGGATCGCGCCCGGTCGCTGGTCAAGGCGGTGGCCCCCAAGGTCACCGGCCGGGCCACGCCTTGCGCCCAGGGCTGCCACACCGCCTTGGACAACGCCATCATCACCCATGGCGAGGTTCGCGACCCGTCCGTTGTGGGCAAGCTGGATGCCGTGGCCGGACGGGTGCTGATCCCGGCGAACTGAGAAAGTCTCAACGGGGCTTTTGCCCCGATCCCCAACCGGGAGGCTGAAGCCTCCCGGACCCTCCAT